>NZ_JBSFJF010000016.1:0-140687 GCF_053597915.1 Streptomyces sp. NPDC001219
TGCGTCTGGCACGCACGCTCGCTGCGTTGTCGGGTTCGCCCCGATACACCCAGTATCGGGGCGACCCTCCGCCTTGCGATCGCACGCGCCAGACGCCGCGGGGCCGCCCTTCGGGCGAACGACGGGAGTTTGACGACAGGTCCTAGCGCGGGAACAGGCCGGGGGACCGGCCCCGGCAGCCGGCTTCCCGTCAGGTGTCGCAGTCCAGCAGCGTCCTGCACAGTCCGCAGCGCGCCTGGAGCCGGCCGCGGACCGGTACCCGGACGCGCTGGTGGCAGGCGGGGCAGGGGAACGACACCCGCAGCGGCGACGGGCCCTCGAAGGCGTAGCCCTCACCGGAGGCGGGCGGCCGGTCCGTGCGCCGCGGGGCCTGCGCCGCCCGGCGGTCCTTGGCGTAGCGCAGCCGGGCGGCCCACCCGGCCCCGGCCAGCGGCGGCCGGCGCAGGTCCTGGCGGGCCCGCGCGGCGCCCGCCGTGTACGCGTCGTACGCCTGCGGGCTGGTGAACCACGGCGCCGGGTCCTCCCCGAAGAACCGGGCCCGCTTGGCGAGGACATAGCCGAACTCCTCCGGCGTCAGATAGCCCAGCTTCTGCGAGAACGGGCCGTGCTCCCGGTAGGCGTCCAGCAGCAGCCAGCCCGCGCCGAGATAGGCGGCGGCCGTGTCGGTGAGGATCTCGTTGTCGCGGGTGCCGGGGAACGCCAGGTCCAGACGGTGCAGCGCGACATGCGTCACCTCGTGGGCCAGCGCGGCGCCGATGTCCTTGCGGTGCCCGCGGAAGCGGTCGTTGAGCTCGATGAAGTACTCCGGGCCCGCGGTGAGTTCGACGTTCGCGGCGTGCTCCATCTCGCGGAAGGAGATCACCGCCCGCGCGTCCGGCAGGTGCAGATGCCGGATGAGGGCGCCCGCCACCCGCTGGGCGCCCAGATGCAGGTCCTCGGTCTCGTCGAAGGCCACGTCGACCGGCGGCACGCTGGTGCCGAAGGTGCTCACCGTGTCGTACGAGAGGCGCTTGAACAGGGCGTGGACGGCCGCACGCACCGTGTCGAGGTGGGGGTAGCCGTGCTCGACGGCCCGGTCGCCGGTGGTCACCCGGCCACTGTAGGGGAGGCCGGGAAAGTCCGGTATGAGCTGTACGGGCGTGGCGCGTACGGGAGTTGGCCGGATGCGCACCCTTGTCACCCTGATCGCGCAGTCCACATAATCACAGAGCGCTGTACGGACTCATCCCCCACTGGGTCCGGACGCCTCACGGTGTGCTGTCGTTTCGCGTGCGGTCTGCGACGGTCACGTCCGGGCTCCGGTGTTGGCATGGGCTCGTCATCGACGTGCAACCCCCCACGAAAGGAAGCCCGTTGCGCAGCTACCGGAAGCACCTCAAGAGAGCCACTGCCCTCGGCGCGGTCGCCCTGGCCGCCTTCAGCCTCCAGCCCGGCTCGGCCTCGGCCGCCCCCTCCTCCGAACCATCCACCAAGGTCGTCGGCGGCACCAAGGCCGACCAGGGTGAATTCCCCTTCATGGTCCGGCTGTCGATGGGCTGCGGCGGCGCCCTCTACGCCAAGGACATCGTGCTCACCGCGGCGCACTGCGTCGACGGCAGCGGCGACAACACCTCCATCACCGCCACCGCCGGCGTGGTCGACCTGGAGGACTCCGCCGCCGTCAAGGTCAAGTCCACCAAGGTCCTGCAGGCCCCCGGCTACAACGGCAAGGGCAAGGACTGGGCGCTGGTCAAGCTCGCCAAGCCGATGGACCAGCCCACCCTGAAGATCGCCGAGGACGACAAGCTCAACAAAGGCGACTTCACCATCGCCGGCTGGGGCGCCGACAAGGAAGGCGGCGACCAGCAGCGCTACCTCCTCAAGGCGACCGTGCCGTTCATCGACGACGCCGCCTGCCAGAAGGCCTACGGCGACCAGCTGACCCCCGGTGACGAGATCTGCGCCGGCAAGCTCGACACCGGCGGCGTCGACACCTGCCAGGGCGACTCCGGTGGCCCGATGTTCCGCAAGGACGACGCCGGCCAGTGGCTCCAGGTCGGCATCGTCTCCTGGGGCGAAGGCTGCGCCCGCCCCGGCAAGCCCGGTGTCTACAGCGAGGTGAGCACCTTCGCCAAGGACATCAAGAAGGCCGCGGGCGAACTGGGCTGACCGCCCACCCGCACACCGAGGGCCCGGGGAGCGCTCCCCGGGCCCTTCGCCGCCCCGGAGGCCCGGGCCCTTGGTCCCATCGCGGCAGGGACCTCGGTCCGTCCACCCCGGGACCAAACGCCCGCTCCCGGCCGGGTCTTGTGCCGCCACCGATGACCCAACGGCCCCTGGGCGGCCCCGCACGGGCTGCCTAGCGTGAACGGCATGACCCCCGAGCCCCGCCGCCGTCCCCCGGCGCCCGACCGCGACCGCCGCACCACGATCTGCGCCGCACTGCTCCTCGCCGCCTCCGCCGCGGCCCTCGCCTATGTCCTGCTCGGCGGTCATCACGACCTCGTCGAGTCACCGGACGATGCCCCCTCGAACGCGGCCCGGGGCTGAGGCCTCCCGCATCGCCCACCGAGGGCCCGCCGGGCCGGCCCACGCGGCCCCCGCGCGCCCGTGGCGGGTCCCGCGTATGAGCACCCTGCCCCGATTCCCGGCGGACCTGCCGCGGCACCGCGTCGTGTCCGGGACGGCACTGGCGGTGCTCCTGCTGCTCCTCGCCGGGCTGGAGGCCGCGGCGATGACCCGTCAGCCCGTCCGGCCCCATGTGATCATGGCGGCCACCGCCGCCGTGGTCTGCCTGTGCGCGGTGCCCTGGGCCCGCGTCCCGCTGACCGTCCGGGCCGGCGCCGCGGCCGTGCTCTCCCTGACCGGGTCGGCGCTGCTGATCGCCGGACCGCACCCGCCGCAGGTATGGGGCCTGGGCGAGGGCCTCGCCCTGCTCCTGCTGCTCGCCGGCGTGGTCCGCGGGGCACCCGGCCGCACCGCCGCCGTCCTCAGTCCGCTGCTGGGCCTGGCCTGTGTGCTCACCCCGCTGCGGGACCTCCACGCGGGCCTCTTCACCGTCGTCCAGGCGGTGCTCACGGTGGTCGTCACCGCCTACTCGCTGACCCTGCGCCGGCAGGACGCCCAGCGGCTGCGCGACCTCGCGGCGGTCCGGGCCGCCGAACGCCTGGAACTGGCGCGGGAACTCCACGACCTGGTCGCCCACCACGTCACCGGCATCGTCGTCCAGGCCCGCGCCGCCCGCTGCACCGCCCTCGACGGACCGCCGGCCGCCGTCACCTTCGAACGGATCGAGACCGCCGGCAGCGAGGCACTGGGCGCGATGCGCCGGCTGGTGCGGGTCCTGCGCGAGGACGGCGCACCGTCCCACCCGCTCGCCGGGCTCGCCGAGGTTTGGGCGATGACCGACGCCTTCGCCCGCACCGGCCCGCCCGTCGTCCTCGCCCTCGAAAGCGCCGCGGCACAGGCGCTGCCGGCCGAGGTCGCCGCCGCCGTCCACCGCATCGTGCGCGAGGCACTCACCAACGTCCGCAAGCACGCGGCGGACGCCTCGGCGGTACGGATCGGCCTGCGGTCCGTGGCCCGCGGCGTGGAACTGCGCGTCGCCAACGACGGCGGCGCCCCCGCCCGCCTCTCCGAACAGGCCCGCGGCGGAGGCTTCGGCCTCGCCGGACTCACCGAACGGGCCGAGGCGATGGGCGGCCGGCTCACCGCGGGCCCGGCGGCCGAGGGCGGCTGGGAACTCACCGCCGTCCTGCCCCTCGACGGCGGGGCCACCGCCTGAGCCGCCCGTTCCCGCCCGCGCACATCTGTCCAACACCTGCCCCTCCTTTGTCCATGGGCGCACGGCCCGCACGGCAGCACGCTGTGCGCCGACAGGCAGTGCCGGCACCAAGGAGGACCGCGCGCGTGAACGAACAGCCAGCCGCCCCGTCCGGGCCCAGCCGCCGGAAGGTCGTCGCCGCCACCGCGCTCGCCGGGGCCGCCGGCGCCCTCCCGCTCGGCACCCGCCCCGCCGGCGCCGCACCCCGCAGGACGGAGGCGGTCCTGCGGTCCGACGCGCTGGAGGTCCGCGTCGACACCGCCTTCCCCCGCATCGTCTCCTACACCGACCGCGGCACCGGCGCCGTCCTGCACGGCCAGGACACCCCCGTCACCCGCCTCCTCATCGACGGCACCCCCCACACCCCCCGCGTCACCCACCGCGCCCGCGCCGACCGCGCCACCTACACCCTCGCCCTCGACGGCGGCACCACGATCACCGTCGAGATCGCGGTCCGGGACCACCGCACCACCTGGCGGGTCACCGACATCACCGACACCCCGGCACTGCGCGTCGGCACCCTGGAGATCCCCGGCCTCGCCCTGCTCGGCGTCCGCAGCGACCAGCCCGGCGCCACCCTGCTGGCCGCCCGCATCGACCTCGACAAGGCCGCCAGCGGCGACACCCTGGTGGAGGTCACCGACACCACCCCCGCCGAGGCCACCCCCACCGGATGCGCCTACGCCGTCGTCGCCACCGGCCACCTCGCCGCCGGCATCGAGACCAACACCTGTCACGACCACCCCGCCGGCGCCACCACCTGGGAGAACGGCCGGCTGTGGCGGCAGACCACCCGGCACGACGGCCATGTCACGGCGCGGCTGGGCTGCGGCCAGTGGACCCACCGGGCCGCCGGCCAGAGTGTGGACGCCACCGACCCGCTGCCGTACGCGACCGTCATCGTCACCCGCGACCGCAACGGCGACGGCACCGCCGACTGGCAGGACGGCGCCATCGCGCTGCGCGACATCATGGCGATGCCGCTCGGCGCCGACGAACAGCATCTGCGGGTCGTCCCGCACATCCCGTTCAACTTCGCCAGCCAGGCCACCAACCCGTTCCTCGCCACCCTCGACAACGTCAAACGCATCGCGCTGGCCACCGACGGGCTGCGGCAGTTCACCCTCCTCAAGGGCTACCAGTCCGAGGGCCACGACTCCGCCCACCCCGACTACGGCGGCAACTACAACGAACGGGCCGGCGGCCTCAGCGACCTCAACACCCTGCTGCGCGCCGGAAAGACATGGCACAGCGACTTCGCGGTGCACGTCAACGCCACCGAGTCCTACCCCGTCGCACACGCCTTCTCCGAGGAACTCGTCGACATCCACGACAAGCAGTGGGACTGGCTCGACCAGTCCTACCGCATCGACGCCCGCCGCGACCTGGTCTCCGGCGACATCGCCCGCCGCTTCGCCCGGCTGCGCGCGGAGACCGACCCCGCGCTGAACACCCTCTACCTCGACGTCTTCCGCGAATCCGGCTGGAACTCCGACCGGCTCCAGCGCCACCTCCGCGACCAGGGCTGGCAGATCACCACCGAATGGGGCCACGGCCTGGAGCGCTCCGCCCTGTGGTCGCACTGGGCGAACGAGACCGACTACGGGCCCGACACCTCCCGCGGCATCAACTCCCGGCTGATCCGCTTCCTGCGCCACCACCACAAGGATGTCTTCGCCGACAAGTGGCCCACCCTGCTCGGCAACCCCCGGATGGGCAACTTCGAGGGCTGGACCGGCAAGAACGACTGGCCCGCCTTCCACACCCTCATCTGGACCGACGCCCTGCCCGCCAAATACCTCCAGGCGTACCCGATCAGGACCTGGGGCGCCCACGAGATCACCTTCGAGGGCCCCACCCACACCTCCGTCAGCGACGCCGGCGGCACCCGCACGATCACCACCGACGGCCGCGTCGTCTACGACGACGGCACCTACCTGCTCCCCTGGGAGCCCCGCCGCGCCACCGACCCGGACAAGCTCTACCACTACAACCCCCGGGGCGGCACGACCCGTTGGGCACTGCCCCGCGGCTGGGCGGCGGACCGCGCCGTCTACGCCTACCGGCTCACCGACCAGGGCCGCACCCAGGAAACCCGGGTCCCTGTCAGCGGCGGCCGCATCACCCTCACCGCCCGGCCCGGCGTGGCCTACGCCGTCCACCGCACCAAGGCCCCCGCCCAGGGCGACCCCCACTGGGGCGAGGGCACCCCGCTGACCGACCCCGGCTTCCACTCCGGCACCCTCGACGGCCGACAGGCCACCGGCCCGGCCACCGTCCAGCTCAGCGAACGGGGCGACTACGAGCTGGTCATCGGCGCCGGCGCGGCCGCCGCCGTCGCCCAGAGACTCGCCCGGCTCGCCCCCGGCACCTACGCCGCCTCGGTACAGGTCGAGGTCGGCGCCACGGCGGGGGAGCGGCGCCGGGCCGCCCTGGAGATCCGCACCGCCGACGGCCGCACCGCCGTCAACTGGACCGACACCTCCACCGCCGGCAACTACGTCGCCGCCGACCGCAAGTCCGGCACCCGCTTCCAGCGCCTCTTCACCCCCTTCACGGTCCCCGAGGGCGGCGGCCCGGTCACCCTCACCCTGACCGCGGCGCCCGGCCGGGCCCGCGTCCGCTTCGACAACCTGCGGGTCGTCCCCGCCCGGCCCACCACCAGGAAAGGCGCCCTGGCCCACGAGGACTTCGAGCACGTTCCCCAGGGCTGGGGCGTCTTCGTCAAGGGCGACGCCGGCGGCAGCACCGACCCCCGCACCCACATCGCCCAGCGGCACGCCCCGTTCACCCGGCGCGGCTGGAACGGCAAGGCCATCGACGACGTCCTCGACGGCGGCCAGTCCCTCAAGTCGCGCGGCGAGAACACCGGCCTCGTCTACCGCACGGTCCCGCACACCGTCCGCTTCACCCCCGGCCGCCGTTACCGCGTCACCTTCCGCTACGCGAACGAGAAGGCCGCCCAGTACGCCTGGGTCACCGCCGTCGACACACCCGCACCCCGCGAACTCACCCGCACCCCCCTCCCCGTCGCGAACCGGCCCGCCACCCACACCTACGAGTTCACCGCGCCCGACGACGGCGAGGCATGGGTGGGGCTGCGGAAGGTGGGCGACGACGGGACCGCGGAGTTCGTCCTCGACACCTTCGAGGTCCGCGAGGTGTGACGGCCGCAGGGAGGCCGGCCGGTCACCGGCCGCCGTGAGGCGCCCGGAGCGCGCCACCGGCCCCGGCACCCGGCCAAGGGCCCGCCCCGCCCTCAGCGCCCCGTCGCACAGGGATACAGCCCGGGCGCCCCCGCCCCTTCCCCCACCGCGGCCGGGGCGCCCTCCCACTCCCACACCAGCAGCTCGTTGACGCCCGTACGCAGCACCGGGCCCGGCACATACAGCGTGCGCTGCGGCCCCTCGTCCCAATAGCACCCCAGACAGAACCCGTTGATCCAGGCGAAGCCGTGCCGCCACCCCGGCAGCACGAGACCGGCGTCCCCCGGCCGCCCGGACACCGTCACCGTCCCCCGGTACAGCCCCGCGCCGCCCCCGGCCGCCGTCACCGCCCGGAACGGCACCCGCGCCAGCGCCCCGGCCTCCTCCAGCGCGTCCAGCCGCAGCCCCCGCGACCGCACCCCGTGCAGATACTGCCGCTCGTGCAGCAGCCCGCCCACGATCCCCTTGGACTCGCCCAGCCGCGGCCCGTAGTTGACCCGCCCCAACGACCCCACCCACACCTCCACCGACGCCGGCCCCGCCACCTCGCCGAGCACCGCGTCCTCGGTGTCCACCACGCCCCGCGGCTCCCCGTCGACGTACACCACCCCCCGGTCCCGCAGCCCCCGCACCCGCAGCGGATACCGGCCCCGCGGCCCCGGCACCGCCACCCGGTAGCGCACCACCCCCCGGTCCACGCCCAGTTCCTCGAACGTCGCCGGACCACCCCCCACCACCTCCGCGCCCCCCAGCGCCGCCAGCACGTCCTTCGCGGGAGCCCACTCCCCGACCACCGCCCGCGCCGGAGCCGCCAGCACGGGCAGCGGCTCCGGCACCGGGGGCAGCGGCCCGTCCGCGTAACCGGCGAGCACCTCCCGGAACCGCCAGAACTTCTCCGTCGGCCGCCCCCACTCATCCACCGGCGCCCCGTAGTCGTACGAGGTGACCGTCGGCCGCAGCGCCCCGTCCTGCAGCTCACCCGCGCGGTTCGCCCCCGCCCAGCCGCCGAAACTCGTCCCGCCGTGCGCCATGTAGACATTGACCGACGCACCGCACTCCAGGATCTCCCGCAGCGCCGCCGCCGCGTCCTCCGGAGCACGCGGCGCCTCCTCCCGCCCCCAGTGCGCGAACCAGCCGCACCAGAACTCCATGCACATCAACGGCCCGTCCGGCCGGCGCCCGCGCAGCGCCGCGAACGCCTCCCGGGCGCCCGACCCGAAGTTGACGGTGGCGAGCACACCGGGCACCGACCCACCGCTCAGCATGTGCTCCTCCGGCCCGTCCGACGTACACAGCGGCACCCGCACCCCCAGCCCGCGCAGCCGCTCCACCAGGTGCGCCAGATAGCAGGCCTCGCTGCCGTACGAGCCGTACTCGTTCTCCACCTGCACCATGACCACCGGCCCGCCCTCCGGACCACCCGGCCCCGCGCCGCACTGCCGCGCCACCACCTGCGGCAACAGCCTCCCGAACCACGCGTCCACGGCCCGCAGATACGCCGCGTCCCGAGTCCGCACCCGCCGCCCCAGCGGCCCCGTCAGCCACTCCGGCAGCCCGCCGTTCTCCCACTCCGCGCAGATGTACGGCCCCGGCCGGACGATCGCCCACAGCCCCGCCGCCCCGGCCGCGTCCAGGAACCGCCCCAGCGCCTCCGGGTCCCGGAACTCACCCGGCCGCGGCTCGTGCAGATTCCACGGCACATACGTCTCCACACAGTTCAGGCCCATCGCCCGCAGCATCGCCAGCCGGTGACCCCACTGCGCCTCGTGCACCCGGAAGTAGTGCAGGGCCCCCGACAGCAGCCGCACCGGCCGCCCGTCCAGCACGAAGTCCCGCTCACCCACCTCGAACCGCGCCACGCCACCCCGCCCTTGGTCGTCGCAGCGCGCCACCGGCCGGGCGCCCACGGTCACCGGTCACCCTCGCCCTCTGGCGGTGTGACGGTCCATGGACAAAGATCGGCCGTGATTGGACGGTTCGACGAGCGGTACGCCGACGTACGGAGCGACGGGAGGCCGGGCGTGTACCACACCTGGATGCGGTACTTCACTCCGAACGCGGCCCACCACCGGCTCGGCCTGGTGTGCCTCGGCGTCGGCCTCCAGCACGGCACCCTCCCCACGGTCGGCCCCCGCACCCTCGACCACCACGTCGCCCTCGTCATCAGCGCGGGCCGCGGCTGGTTCACAGCCCCTGACGGCCGGCGCCACCCGGTCACCGCCCCCGCGCTGATGTGGCTCCTGCCGGGCGTACCGCACCACTACGGCGCCGACCCCGAGACCGGCTGGGACGAGAGCTTCGTCGACTTCACCGGGCCCGCCGCCGCGGCCTACACCGAACTCGGCTACATCGAGCCGGACCGCCCCCTCGTACCGCTCGCGGACACCGGCCCCGCGCGCACCGCCATCGGACGGATCGCGCGGGCCGCCCGCCGCGGCAACCCCCTCCTGGAGGTGGAGACCTCCGCCGCCGTCCACGAACTGTTGGTCGCGCTGCGCCGCGCCCGCGCCGACACCGACGCCGACGGCGACCCCGTCCTCCAGGCCCTCGCCCGCGACGCCTTCCTCCCCCTCTCCGTCGCCGAACACGCCGCCCGGCACGGCATGACCCCCGCCGAACTCCGCACCGCCGTCCGCCGCGGCGCCGGCTGCAGCCCGAAGGACTACCTGCTCGGCATCCGCCTGGGCCGCGCCAAGGAACTGCTCGTGGGCACCGAACTCCCGGTCGCCGCGGTGGCCCGGCGCGTCGGCTACGACGACCCCGCCTACTTCAGCCGCCTCTTCACCCGCCGCGTCGGCACCGCCCCCGTCCGCTTCCGCGACCGCCAGGTCCACAACGTCCCCGGCGGCTGGTCCACCCAGATCCCGGACCCGAACGACCCACCCCTGGTCAACGGCCGGCTGGGCTGACCCTGGGGGGCCGGTGGCTGGCACCGCTTCGCCTACGGGCTGTGGGTGGTGGGTCGGAGGGGACGCCCGGTAAGCCGTCCTCGGCGCGGGCGATGCTGGTCCCAGAGGTTCTTCGCCCCGTTGTTCGCTCCGGGTCCTGCGGGCGGCTCACCGGACATCCCCTCCGACCGCCGTTCGTACGCGGCTGTCCCGCCGTACCGATCACCGTTACGGCACGGCGTACGGCATCCCCTTGGCAGGGATCTGGTTGGCCTCGCAGCTTGGGCGGCGGGTGCGGTGGGGCTGTGAGGCGCGGTGTCACCGTCCGGCGGTCGGCAACGGGGGACGGTCGGAGGGGATGTACCGGGGCCCGCCCGCAGGACCGGAGCGAACGTCGGGGTACTCAATTGCTCGGAGCCGCGTCGCCCGCGCCGAGGACGGGTCCCGGTGCGTCCCCTCCGACCCCCGCGGCAACCACAAGCCCCGCAAAACCCCAGCCCCCGCCGGGCCCGCACACAACCCCGACACAGCGACCAGATCGCGCCCCAAAGGGGCGCGGGGAACTGCGCGCCCAGCCACAACCCACCCGCAGCCCAAGCAACGGCCCCCAAACCCCCGTGCACCGCCCGCAGCCCGTACGGCAGCATGGCACCATGCCCCAACTGCAGCGCGACGAGGCGCAGACCCGAGCCCGACAGATCGACGTGCACCGCTACGAGATCGCCCTCGACCTCACCCAGGGCGAGGAGCGCTTCGGCTCCCGTACGGTCATCCACTTCACCGCGCGTACCGGCGGCGACACCTTCGTCGAGCTCAAGCCCGCCGAGCTGCACTCCGCCACCCTCGACGGCAGCCCCCTCGACCCCGCGGCCCTCGACGACAACCGGTTCCCGCTCACCGGCCTCACCCCCGGCGCCCACGAACTGCGCCTGGACGCCACGATGCGCTACTCCCGCACCGGCGAGGGCATGCACCGCTTCACCGACCCCGCCGACGGCGAGAGCTACGTCTACACCCAGCTGTTCCTGGACGACGTCCAGCGCGTCTTCGGCGCCTTCGACCAGCCGGACCTGAAGGCCGAGTTCGCGGTCACCGTCCAGGCGCCCGAGGACTGGACGGTCCTCGCCAACGGCGTCACCGAGCACCTGGGGGAGGGCCGCTGGCAGGCCGCGCCCACGCCCCTCATCTCCACCTACCTCGTCGCCGTCGCCGCAGGCCCCTGGCACTCCGTCCGCACCGAGCACGCCGGCCTCCCCTTCGGCATCCACTGCCGCCGCTCCCTCGCGCCCCACCTGGACGCCGACGCGGACGAGATCCTCGACCTCACCCGCCGCTGCTTCGACCGCTACCACGAGATCTTCGCGGAGCCCTACCCCTTCGACTCCTACGACCAGGCCTTCGTCCCGGAGTTCAACGCCGGCGCCATGGAGAACCCCGGCCTGGTCACCTTCCGCGACGAGTTCGTCTACCGCTCCGCCGTCACCGACACCGAACGCCAGACCCGCGGCGTCGTGATCGCCCACGAGATGGCCCACATGTGGTTCGGGGACCTGGTCACCCTCCAGTGGTGGGACGACATCTGGCTGAACGAGTCCTTCGCCGAGTACATGGGCTACCAGGTCCTGGCCGAAGCCACCCGCTTCACCGACACCTGGACCGACTTCGCCGTCGCCCGCAAGGGCTGGGGCTACGACGCCGACCAGCGGCCCTCCACCCACCCCGTCGCCCCCACCCCCGAGGACGTCCCCGACACCGCCTCCGCGCTCCTCAACTTCGACGGCATCTCCTACGCCAAGGGCGCCTCCGCACTGCGCCAACTCGTCGCCTGGATGGGGGAGAAGGACTTCCTCACCGGCATCAACGAGCACTTCGCCCGGCACCGCTTCGGCAACGCCACCCTCGCCGACTTCCTCGACTCCCTCGCCCGCGCCACCGACCGCGACGTCCACGCCTGGGCCGCCAGCTGGCTGCGCACCACCGGAGTCGACACCCTCACCCCCGTCGTACGGGAGGCCGCGGACGGCAACTGGAGCGTCTCCGTCGAACAGACCGGCAGCGACGACGGCACCCGCCCCCACCGGCTCACCCTCGGGCTCTACGACCACGACCCCACCACCCCGGGCCGCCTCGTGCCCCGCGAACCGCTGTCCTGGGACGTGCCCGAAACCGGCGCCCACCAGGACACCGGCGGCCGCCCCGCCCTGCTCCTCCTCAACGACCAGGACCTGACCTACGCCAAGGTCCGCGTCGACCCCGTCTCCTGGGACACCGCCCTCGGCGCCCTCTCCGGCCTGCCCGACCCGCTGACCCGCGCCGTCGTCTGGAACGCCGCCCGCGACATGGTCCGCGACGGCGAACTCGCCCCCACCGCCTACCTGGACGCCGCCCGCGCCCACCTCCCGCACGAGACCGACCTCGCCCTCGTCCAGGGCGTCCTCGCCTTCGCCCGCACCGAGATCGCCGACCGCTACCTCCCGCCCACCGAACGCCACGCCGCCCTCACCACCCTCACCGCCCTCAGCCGCGACATACTCCGCCGCACCGAAGGCCCCGAGCACGGCGCCGAAGCCGGACTGCGGCTCACCGCCGTACGCGCCTTCATCGACAGCGCCACCAGCCCCGAAGGCCTCCAGGACTGGCTCGACGACGGCAGCGTCCCCGGCGGCCCCCGCCTCGACCCCGAACTCCGCTGGCGCATCCTCCGCCGGCTCACCACCCTCGGCGCCGGCCCCCTCGGTGAACTCCGCTCCGCCATCGACGCCGAACTCGCCCGCGACCCCAGCGCCACCGGCCGCGAGGGCGCCGCCCGCTGCCGCGCGGCCCTCCCCGACCCGGACGCCAAACAGGCCGCCTGGGACGCCCTGTTCACCACCGACGCCACGGCCGCCCTCTCCAACTACCTCTTCACCGCCACCGCCACCGGCTTCTGGGCCCCCGAACAGCACGACCTGCTCCGCCCCTACGTCGACCGGTACTTCACCGACGTCCCCGCCCTCGCCGCCGCCCGCGGCCCCGCCCTCGCCGCGGCCGCCGGCCGCTACGCCTTCCCCGCCACCGCCGTCGAGGACCACACCCGCCGCCTCGCCGAGGACTGCCTCGCCACCGGCGACCCGGTCCCCGCCCTGCGCCGCAGGCTCGTGGACCAACTCGACGACCTGCGACGGGCGTTGCGGGTACGCGCCGCGGCCGGCGGCGCCTGACCCGGAACCCGGCACACGGGTGCCGCCGGACCGGCGGCCGGCGGCACCCGAACACCAGCGGTACACCCGTCCCACTTACGGGTGGTATGACCGCGACCAGTGGAAACGCGCCCTGCGGGGAAAGTAATTTGGGGCCGCTTGAGGGCCCGGCCGCACCGGACCACGGCCCGAACTCCCCTGACAGAAGAGCACATTGATGCCTGTGCCCCCTGCCGGCACCGCCCTCGCAGGCGGCACCCACGGCCCCCGCGCACTCCGCCCCCTCCTCGACACCGTCCTCGACGCCCTCACCACCGGCGCCGAGGACCGCGCCGGCCCCCTGCCCCCCGGCGGCCCCGAAACGGTCGCCCGCACCGTACGCGACGCCTGCCACCCCCTGCTCCCCGACCACGGCACCGGCCCGCACGCCGCCCTGCGCACCCTCGTCCACACCCTCGCCGCCGGCGCCGCCGACCCCGCCGACCCGCACTGCGCCGCCCACCTGCACTGCCCGCCCCTGGCCCTCGCCACCGCCGCCGACCTCGCCGCCGCCGCCCTCAACCCCTCCATGGACTCCTGGGACCAGGCCCCCGCCGCCTCCGCCCTCGAAGCCCTCGCCGGCCGCACCCTCGCCGCACTGGTCTACCCCCAGGCCACCGACCCCGACGCCCTGGTCACCACCGGCGCCACCGAGTCCAACCAGCTCGCCCTCCTCCTCGCCCGCGAAGCCGCCGCCCCCGACGCCACCGCGACCGAACCCCACCGGCCCGCCCGCCCCCTCCAGATCGTCTGCGGCGCCAACGCCCACCACAGCATCCACCGCTCCGCCTGGCTCCTGGGCCTCCCCGAACCCCTCACCCTCCCCACCCCCGACGGCATCCTCACCCCCGACACCGTCCACAGCTGCCTGGCCGGCCTCGCCGGACGCACCGGCCCCGTCCTCCTCACCGCCACCGCGGGCACCACCGACTCCGGCGCCATCGACCCCCTCCCCGCCCTCGCCGACCTCGCCGAACGCCACGGCGCCCGCTTCCACATCGACGCCGCCTACGGCGGAGCCCTCCTCTTCAGCGACATCCACCGCGCCGCCCTCAACGGCCTCGCCCGCGCCCACACCGTCGCCCTCGACCTGCACAAACTCGGCTGGCAACCCGTCGCCGCCGGCCTCCTCGCCGTCCCCGGCCCCGCCACCCTGGCCCCCCTCGCCCACCAGGCCGACTACCTCAACGCCGACGACGACACCGAAGCCGGCCTCCCCGACCTGCTCAGCCGCTCACTGCGCACCACCCGCCGCCCCGACATCCTCAAGATCGCCGTCACCCTCAAAGCCCTCGGCCGCCACGGCCTCGGCGACCTCGTCGACCGCACCCTCGCCGCCGCCCAGACCCTCGCCGACCTCATCGAGTCCCACCCCCGCTACGAACTCCACTCCCGCCCCACCCTCAGCACCGTCCTCTTCCGCCCCACCGGCGCCGACCACACCACCCTCGCCACCATCCGCCGCACCCTCCTCACCGACGGACACGCCGTCCTCGGCCGCGCCACCACCCCCACCGGCCTCTGGCTCAAGGCCACCCTCCTCAACCCCCACACCCAGCCCGGAGACCTCACCACCCTCCTCACCCTCGTGGAAGGGCACACCCCCAGATGAGCAGCACTCCACACACCGAAGGCCCCCACACCACCGACACCACGAGCCCCGGCGAACCCCTCGACCTCGCCGGCATCGGCGTCGGCCCCTTCAACCTCTCCCTCGCCGCCCTCGCCCACCCCCTCACCGGCCTCCGCACCGCCTTCTACGACCAGCGCCCCGCCTTCCACTGGCACCCCGGACTCCTCATCGACGGCGCCACCCTCCAAGTCCCCTTCCTCGCCGACCTCGTCACCCTCGTCGACCCCGCCAGCCCCTGGACCTTCCTCAACTACCTCAAGACCCGCGAACGCCTCTTCCCCTTCTACTTCGCCGAGCGCTTCCACATCCACCGCGCCGAATACGACGCCTACTGCCGCTGGGTCAGCGAACAACTCCCCACCCTCCACTTCGGCCACCAGATCGACGCCGTCCGCTGGAACCCCGAACGCGAACTCTTCGAAATCGACTACACCCAGCTCGACCCCGAAGGCGAAGCCGAAGCCCTCGGCCGCACCCACGCCCGCAACCTCGTCCTCGGCATCGGCACCACCCCCCACATCCCCGTCCCGCTCCGCCCCCTCGCCGACGCCCCCGCCGTCCCCGTCGTCCACGCCGCCGACTACCTCGATCACCGCGAACGCCTCCTCGCCGCCGACCACCTCACCGTCATCGGCGCCGGCCAGTCCGGCGCCGAGATCTTCCTCGACCAGCTCCGCGCCCGCCCCGCCGGCCGCGAACGCCTCCACTGGCTCGCCCGCACCCCCGCCTTCGCCCCCATGGAATACAGCAAGCTCGGCCTCGAACACTTCACCCCCGACTACACCCGCTACTTCCACGCCCTCCCCGAACGCGTCCGCGACGACCTCGTCCCCGGCCAATGGCAGCTCCACAAAGGCATCGGCCACGACACCCTCGCCGCCATCCACGACGAGCTCTACCACCGCACCCTCGACGGCGGCTGGCCCGACGCCACCCTCACCCCCGGCGTCTTCGTCCGCACCGCGGGCCGCGTCGGCACCACCAAGGTCGAACTCCACCTCGACCACCTCCAGCAGGGCACCCGCTCCCGCCTCACCACCGACGCCGTCGTCCTCGCCACCGGCTACCGCGAACGCCGCATGGACACCCTGCTCGCCGCCCTCGACCCCTACGTACGCCGCGACTCCGGCGCCCGCCCCCGCGTCGACGCCCAGCACCGGCTGATCCTCGACCCCGCCGTCACCGGCTCGGTCTACGTCCAGAACGCCGAAACCCACACCCACGGCGTCGGCGCCCCCGACCTCGGCCTCGCCGCCTGGCGCAGCGCCACCATCCTCAACTCCCTCACCGGCACCACCCCCTACCCCCTCCCCACCCGCACCGCCTTCACCACCTTCGGCCTGCCCCAGCCCACCACCGGCCGCACCGGCACCGTCCCCCGCCAGAGCTCCACCCTCGTCCCCCGCCACTGACCCCCGACCGGGCAGGCTCCCCCCACCCGGCGGCCGGATGACCCACCACCGGCCACCCCGATGTGCGACCCTGCACCACCCGCACCCCAGCACACCGGGAGCCACCATGACCGACCCCCACACCCCCACCACCTCCACCGCCCTCCCCTACGGCACCCCCGACACCCCCCGCCTCGCCGTACGCGGCGAAGCCCGCCTCGAAGTCGACCCCGAAATCGCCCGCATCGCCGTCACCGTCAGCGCCCGCGGCACCGACCGCACCACCGCCCTCACCGACCTCACCCACCGCAACGAAGCCGCCCTCACCCTCATCAAGAACTACGGCGACGCCATCGAGAAACTCGAAACCGGCACCTTCAGCCTCACCCCCCAGCTCACCGAAAAAGGCCGCCACGAACGCATCCGCGCCTACCACGGACGCGTCACCCACACCGCCACCCTCAACGACTTCACCGTCCTCGGCGAACTCACCACCCGCCTCGCCGACCTCGACCTCACCGGCGTCGACGGCCCCTGGTGGGCCCTGCGCCCCGACTCACCCGCCCACCGCGACGCCCGCACCCGAGCCGTCCACGAAGCCGTCCAGCGCGCCCGCGAATACGCCGAAGCCCTCGGCGCCCGCCTCGACGCCCTCCTGGAAATCGCCGACCTCGGCGCCGAGAACAACGCCCCCGCCGCCGCCCCCGCCATGCGCTCCTTCGCCGGATACGGCGGCGCCACCCAGGAAAGCGCCCCCGCACTCGACCTCGAACCCCAGCGCCAAGCCGTCCACGCCCATGTCAACGCGCGCTTCACCATGACCCGTCCCGCACTCTGAGACCACCCCGCGCGAGGGCTATATTCCGCTCATCGGAGCGCCTTCGCGCCCATTCCAAGAGTTGTCAACACCCCTTCACCAACCGCTCGTTGAGCAGTCACCTGCCTACCGTTCCCTACCGCCCGGTACGGCATAGGCTCGACGTATGCGCCGAGCAAAAATCGTCTGCACCCTGGGGCCCGCCACCGACTCGTACGAGCAGATCAAAGCCCTCGTCGAGGCCGGAATGGACATCGCCCGCTTCAACCTCAGCCACGGCACCTACGCCGACCACGAGGCACGGTTCGACCGGGTCCGCAAAGCATCCGAAGAGACCCGCCGCAGCGTCGGCATCCTCGCCGATCTTCAAGGCCCGAAGATCCGGCTCGGCCGGTTCCGCGAAGGCCCCGTACTTCTCGAACGCGACGACGAGTTCACCATCACCGTCGAACCCTCCGTCGAAGGCGACCGCGCGATCTGCGGCACCACCTACGACGGCCTCGCCGCCGACGTCACCACCGGCGAACACATCCTCATCGACGACGGCAAGGTCACCCTCGAGGTCACCGAGGTCGACGGACCCCACGTCCGCACCCGGGTCATCGAGGGCGGCATGGTCTCCGACCACAAGGGCCTCAACCTCCCCGGCGTCGCCGTCTCCGTCCCCGCCCTCTCCGAAAAGGACCAGGACGACCTCCGCTGGGCCCTGCGCTACGGCGCCGACCTCATCGCCCTCTCCTTCGTCCGCAGCGGCCGCGACATCGAAGACGTCCACCGCATCATGCGCGAGGAAGACCGCTTCCTGCCCGTCATCGCCAAGATCGAAAAGCCCCAGGCCGTCGACAACATCGACGACATCGTGGCCGCCTTCGACGGCATCATGGTCGCCCGCGGCGACCTCGGCGTCGAAATGCCGCTGGAAACCGTCCCGATCGTCCAGAAGCGCGCCATCAAGCTCGCCAAGCGCAACGCCAAACCGGTCATCGTCGCCACCCAGATGCTCGACTCGATGATCGACAACTCCCGCCCCACCCGCGCCGAGGCCTCCGACGTCGCCAACGCCGTCATCGACGGCACCGACGCCGTCATGCTCTCCGGCGAGACCAGCGTCGGGAAGTACCCCACCGAGACCGTCAAGACCATGAGCCGCATCGTCGAGGCCGCCGAGGAAGACCTCCTCGCCAAGGGCCTCCCACCGCTCACCGAGGCCAACAAGCCCCGCACCCAGGGCGGCGCCGTCGCCCGCGCCGCCGCCGACATGGGCGACTTCCTCGGCGCCCGCTTCCTCGTCGCCTTCACCCAGTCCGGCGACACCGTCCGCCGCCTCTCCCGCTACCGCTCGCCCATCCCCCTCCTGGCCTTCACCCCCGACCCGGCCACCCGCTCCCAGCTCAACGTCAGCTGGGGCGTGGAAACCTTCCTCGGCCCCACCGTCGACTCCACCGACGAGATGGTCGCCCAGGTCGACGAGCAGCTCCTGAGGCTCGGCCGCTGCCAGAAGGGCGACGTCGTCATCATCACCGCCGGCTCCCCGCCCGGCGTCCCCGGCTCCACCAACCTCGTCCGCGTCCACCACATCGGCGAGGACGACACCCCGAAGTAGCCCCACCCGCACCGCGCTCCCGCTGGGCCGAGGTACCTGACTGCCGTCCCTGTCAGTACTTCGGCCCGATGTGTCGGTCCATGAGGGCGACGGAGCTCTTGCGGGCCACGGAGATGTTCTGGGCTTTGCGGGATTGCCGGGCGGGTTTCCACTCGACCCCGACGGCGTCGAGGGTGTCGGTGTAGAGGCGGATGATGTCGGCGGACATGTTGGTGAAGAAGTACCGCGGGTACTCGTAGCGTTTGCGCTCGCCGCCCACCACCCTGGTCGTCCAGTTGGTGATGCGGCAGCCGTCGGAATGGATGAGCCCGCGGAGGAACTCCCAGGGATGCGCGTCCACGATCTGCTGCTGCCAGGATTCGAGCACGATCGGCCGCTCGTGCTTCTTCCCGGGGCCGTGCTGGGGGAAAAGGCAGGGCCAGTGGTGGCTGTAGCTGGTCACCATGACGCAGCCTTCGCGTTGGATGATGCACACGCTGTTTGTGGGGCGGACCGCTTTTACCGCGTCGCGGCATGCGGCGATAAGGCCCGGCCAGGCATCCGCGCACGCGATACGCAGCGCGTACCCACGCCGTCCGGGTTGTCTGCTGAGGCAGCCGTCGCCGAGGTAGAGGCCGAGTAAGTACGCGTACGCCTCGGCATCCTTCGGCGGCTGTGGTACCTGCTCGCATCGCGGGCATTCCGCCTTACGCGAGATGGGCTCGACCCTGGTTTGCCAGGATCGGATTGCGTACCGGGATATGCCGGTCTGCTTGCTCACAGAGTTGAGGCTGCGCCCTTGGGCGACGAGGGAGAGGGCATGCGCACGCGTTGAGGTGTCGTACATGCATGCGATCGTGACGGGAAGTGCTTCAAGCGAGGTGAATTCGCTAGCGTCATCACTGAAAAGGGTGACGCTCATCGGTTTTCGCGTCATCTTCGAATCGAAGAGAAAGTGCCCCAGGTGGGATTCGAACCCACACTTTCGGCTGTTTGAGAGCCGCCTCTCTAACCAGTTGGAGTACTGGGGCCTTAGAAAGGGAGGATACCTGCTGCCCTGCGTGGTCCTACCCTACAGGAGCTAGGTAGGCTCATGGGGCACCACCTGACCGTAACGAGGAGTCCCGTGAGCGCCGCCGAGCCCGAGCAGCCCGTCGCCGATGACGATCAGTCGCATGTCCCGCCGCTGACCACGCGGGTCGTGATCGCGGAGGACGAGGCGCTCATCCGTCTCGACCTCAAGGAGATGCTGGAGGAGGAGGGCTACACCGTCGTCGGCGAGGCCGGGGACGGGCAGACGGCCGTGGAACTGGCCCGGGAGCACCGGCCCGACCTGGTGATCCTGGACGTGAAGATGCCGGTGCTGGACGGTATCTCGGCGGCCGAGAAGATCGCCGAGGAGAGCATCGCCCCGGTGCTGATGCTGACCGCGTTCTCGCAGCGTGAGCTGGTGGAGCGGGCGCGGGACGCGGGTGCGATGGCGTATCTGGTGAAGCCGTTCTCGAAGAGCGACGTGGTGCCGGCGATCGAGATGGCGGTGAGCCGGTTCACCGAGCTGAAGACGCTGGAGCAGGAGGTCGCGGACCTCACGCAGCGGCTGGAGACCCGGAAGCTGGTGGACCGGGCGAAGAGCATTCTGCAGACGCAGTACGGGCTGACGGAGCCGGCCGCGTTCCGGTGGATTCAGAAGACGTCGATGGACCGGCGGCTGTCGATGCAGCAGGTCGCGGAGGCGGTCATCGAGGACGCCGAGGAGAAGAAGCAGCAGAAGGACCAGTAGCGGCCCGTGCCCCGCGAGTGAGCGGCCCCGTACCGGTGTTGACCGGTGCGGGGCCGCTCGTCGTGCGGTGGGTCAGTCCTCGCCGAGGTAGGCCTTGCGGACGGACTCGTCGTGGAGGAGGGCGGCGCCGGTGCCGGAGTGGACGATGCGGCCGATCTCCATGACGTGTCCCTGGTCGGCGAGGGAGAGCGCGGCCTGGGCGTTCTGTTCGACGAGGAGGATGGTGGTGCCCTGGGAGCGGAGTTCGCGGATGGTTTCCATGATCTTCTGCATCATGATCGGGGAGAGGCCCATGGAGGGCTCGTCGAGCATGAGGAGTTTGGGGCGGGACATCAGGGCGCGGCCCATGGCGAGCATTTGCTGCTCGCCGCCGGAGAGGGTGCCGGAGGCCTGTTTGCTGCGTTCGCCGAGGATGGGGAAGAGCTCGTAGACGCGCTGGATGTCCTTCTCGATGCCGTCGGCGTCCTTGCGGAGGAAGGCGCCGAGCTTGAGGTTCTCGGCGATGGTGAGGCGGGGGAAGAGGCGGCGGCCTTCGGGGGAGTGGGCGAGGCCGCGTTCGACGATCTTGTGGGCGGGGACGCCGTTGAGTGGTTCGCCGTCGAAGGTGATCTTGCCGGCGAGGGGCTTGAGGAGGCCGGAGAGGGTGCGCAGGGTGGTGGTCTTCCCGGCGCCGTTGGTGCCGATGAGGGTGACGGCCTGGCCTGCTTCGACGGAGAACGAGATGCCTTTGACGGCTTCGATCTTGCCGTAGGCGACGCGGAGGTCCTCGACCTCGAGCAGTGCGGTCATGGGGTGTCTCCGGTCTGTCCCTGGGCCGGCCGGTCGGTGGGGGCCGTCCTGTCTGCTGCGTCGGGTGCTGCGGTCGCGTCCGGGGTGCCGGGGCCGGCCGGGTCCGGTGGGGTGGCCGGGTCCGTGGCGGGGTCCGGTGTGGCGACGTCCTCGACGGGGGTGCCGAGGTAGGCGGCGATGACGCGTTCGTCGGCCTGGACGACGTCGGCGGTGCCTTCGACGAGTTTCTGGCCCTGGACGAGGACGGCGACGCGGTCGCACATGTTGAAGATGAAGCGCATGTCGTGCTCGATGACGAGGACGGCGATGCCCTGGGCGCGGATGGCGAGGACGAGGTCCTGGGTGGCGCGGGTTTCCTGGGGGTTCATGCCGGCGGTGGGTTCGTCCAGGAGCAGCAGTCCGGGTTCGCTGGCGAGGGCGCGGGCGATTTCGAGCTTGCGCTGTTCGCCGTAGGGGAGGTTGCGGGCGAGGTGGTCGCGTTTGTGGGCGAGGCCGGTGAACTCCAGGAGTTCCATGGCGCGTTCCTCGCTGGTGCGTTCGGCCTTTTTGAAGCCGGGGCTGCGGAGGAGGGCGGACCAGAGGCCTTCTTTGGTGCGGGTGTGGCGTCCGACGAGGACGTTTTCGAGGACGGTCATGTTGGCGAAGAGGCGGATGTTCTGGAAGGTGCGGGCGACGCCGGCCTGGGTGACGAGGTGGGGTTTGCGGGAGAGGCGGGTGCCGCGGTAGCTGACGGTGCCTTCGGTGGGCACGTAGAGGCCGGTGAGGCAGTTGAAGAAGGTGGTTTTGCCGGCGCCGTTGGGGCCGATGAGGCCGACGATTTCGCCGGCGCCGACGGTGAGGTCGACGCCGCGTACGGCGGTGAGCCCGCCGAAGCGCATGGTGACGCCGTCGGCCCGGAGGACGGTGCCGGTGTCGGTGGTGGGTGCGGGGCTGGCTGCTGTGGTCATGGTCGTCACGCCTTTGCCTGGGTGGCGCCGAGGGTGGCGTCTGCGTCGGGGAGGCGCTGGTCGGGCACGTCGAGTTGGCCGGTCTCGTGGAATTCCAGCTGCTTCCTGCGGTCGGGGATGAGGCCTTCGGGGCGGAAGCGCATGAGGAGGACGAGGGCGATGCCGAAGAGGAGGAGCTGGTAGTCCTGGAGGAAGTCGAGTTTGGCGGGGATGAGGAAGAGGAGGGCGGCGCCGACGAGGGGTCCGCTGAGGGTGCCCATGCCGCCGAGGATGACGGCGGCGAGGAGGAAGGCGGAGTTGGGCGGCTGTGGCCCGGCGAACTGGAACTGTTCGGGGGTGGCGGTGGTGACGACGTGGGCGTGCACGGTGCCGGCGAGTCCGGCGAGGGCGGCGCCGAGGGCGAAGGCCAGGAGGCGGAGGCGGAAGCTGTTGATGCCCATGGCGATGGCGGCGGTCTCGTCCTCGCGGATGGCGATCCAGGCGCGGCCGATGCGGGAGGCGGCGGCGCGCCGGAAGACGAGGACGACGAAGGCCGTCACGAGGATCATCAGCAGGTAGTAGTTGCCGTAGGTGGCGATGGGGATGCCGAGGAGGGTGTGGGGTTCGCCGAAGTTGAACCCGAAGATCTCCAGGTTGGGGATGTTGGGGATGCCCATGGCGCCGTTGGTGATGTCGGGGCCGGTGGTGCCGTTGAGGTTGAGCATGGCGATGCGGAAGATCTCACCGAAGCCGAGGGTGACGATGGCGAGGTAGTCGCCGCGCAGGCGGAGGGTGGGGGCGCCGATGAGGACGCCGAAGACGAGGGAGGCGACGGCGCCGGTCAGGAGGGCCGCCCAGAAGGGGAAGTGGAGTCCGAGGGCGGATTCGGGGGAGCCGGAGACGAGGGCGGCGGCGTAGGCGCCGACGCCGAGGAAGGCGACGTAGCCGAGGTCGAGGAGGCCGGCGAGGCCGACGACGACGTTGAGGCCCAGGGCGACGGTGGCGAAGATCAGGATGTTGGCCCCGATGATCGTGTACTGGTCGGTGTCCTGGGTGAAGGGGAAGCAGGCGGCGGAGAGGAAGGCCGCGCCGAGGGCCACCCCGCGGTGGGTGTGGGTGAGTGCGGTGAGCCGTGCGATGAGTCCGGCCCGGTGGAGGGCGGGGACGGCGAGCACCATGAAGAGCAGGTAGCCGACGAAGGGGGCGCCGTCGTCGGTGTCGATGCCGTAGGTGAAGGCGAGCAGCCCGGCGGCGAAGGCGGCGGCGATGATCAGGATCTCGGCCCAGGAGGGGAGTTCGCGGGTGCGGCGCCGTACGGGGGAGGCGGCGAGGCTCGCGGTGAAGCGCTGCCAGGGGGAGCGGCGGGGTGTGTCGGAGGGCTGGTCGGGCGGCAGCGCGAGGGCGCCGGCCAGGGTGGTGAGGGAGGTGAGGGCCGCGAGGGCGCCGCCGAGTTCGAGGTTGATCAGTCCGCCGAGCTGGACGGCGATGGCGGTGAGGGTGAACCAGGTGGCGGCGAAGGTGGCGAGGGCCGCGAGGAGGGTGGGGGCGTTGCGTCCGGCGGGGGTGAGCCACCGCAGGCCGCGGATGCCGAGGGCGGCGAGGGCGAACAGCAGGGTGAGGAGGCCGCCGGCGAGGGTGACGACCTGTAGTCCGGCGGGGGAGAGGTAGTAGGTGAGGTCGCCGGGGAAGTCGCTGCTCCAGGTCCAGGCGAGGGCGGTGCTGGCGGTGGTGGCCAGGGCGCCGGCGGCGGTGGTCAGGCGCGCGGTGCGCTCGGGGAGCGGTATCAGGCCGCGGGCGGGGGTGGTGGTGTGGGTGGTCATCGGTATCACGCCCGATCCGCGACGCGTTCGCCCAGGAGGCCTTGTGGTCGCAGCAGGAGTACGAGGATGAGGAGGACGAAGGCCCAGACGTCCTTCCAGGCTCCGCCGCCGAATTGCTGCATGCCGGGGATTTCCTCGATGTAGGCGGTGGCGAGGGCTTCGGCGACGCCGAGGACGACGCCGCCGAGCATGGCGCCGTAGATGTTGCCGATGCCGCCGAGCACGGCTGCGGTGAAGGCCTTGAGGCCCATGATGAAGCCCATGCGGAACTGGACCTCGCCGGTGCGCAGTCCGTAGGCGACGGCGGCGACGCCGGCGAAGGCGGCGCCGATGGCGAAGGCGAGGACGATGATGCGGTCGGTGTTGATGCCCATGAGCTTGGCGGTGTCGGGGTCCTGCGCGGTGGCCTGCATGGCGCGGCCGCTGCGGGTCTTGGCGACGAAGAAGCCGAGGGCGATCATGCAGGCGGGGGCGGCGACGAGGACGAAGAGGTCGCCGCGCTGGACGGTGGCGCCGAGGATCTCGAAGGCGTCGCCCTTGAACTGGGGGAAGACGCGGGCCTGTTTGCCGTCGGGGTACCACTTCCAGACGGCTTGCTGGAGGGCGATGGACAGGCCGATGGCGGTGATGAGGGGGGCGAGGCGGGGGGCGCCGCGCAGGGGCCGGTAGGCGAAGCGTTCGGCGGCTATGCCGACGAGGACGGATACCGCGATGCCGCCGAGGAGCATGGCGGGCAGGGCGAGGGCGAGGGAGGTGCCGGCGGGCAGTGCGAGGAAGACGCTGAGCGCTCCGAAGCCGCCGACCATGAAGATCTCGCCATGGGCGAAGTTGATGAGCTGGACGATTCCGTAGACCATCGTGTAGCCGATCGCGATGAGTCCGTACATCGCGCCGAGGATGAGTCCGTTGGCCAGCTGTTGCGGCAGTTCGCTCACCGCAGGGCCTCCGTTGCGTGGGAGTGAGGGTTCTCCGGGCCGGTTGGAGCGAGGGATCATCCAGGCCGGGTGGGAGTGGGGAGAGTCCGGGCTGTCCCGGGGTGCCGCGGGCCGCGCCAGGGGCGTTGGTGCGTCCTGGCGCGGCCCGGGTGGTGTGGGGTGGTGCGGTGGGTCAGCTCTTGTCGAACTTCTTGAATTCGGCGCTGAATCGGGAGGCCCAGGCGCCCTTGTCGACCTGGTAGGCGGTGATCATGGTGTTGGTGGTGTCGCCGTATTTGTCGAAGGCGATGGGACCGGTGACTCCGTCGAAGGTGACCTTGTTCATCGCGTCGACGACCTTCTTGCGGGCGTCGTCGGGCAGCTTGGCGTCGTTGTCCGCGACGACCTTCTTCACGGCCTGGATGATGGCCCAGGTCGAGTCGTAGGCGGAGCCGCCATAGGCCTCGTAGGACTCCTTGAAGCCGGCTGCCTTGTAGTCGGCGATGAACTTCTTGGCGGAGGGGAGTTCCTCGACGGGCTTGCCGACGGAGGAGGCGTAGTCGCCCTGTGCCTTCTTGTTGAGCTTGATGTAGTCGCCGCTGTACATGCCGTCGCCGCCCATGAGGGGGACGGTGACGCCGCCGTCCTTGAGCTGCTGGCTGAGCGGGCCGGAGGCGGGGTATTCGCCGCCGTAGAAGACCAGGTCGGGCTTGGCGGACTTGACCTTGGAGACGACGGCCTTGAAGTCACGGTCGTCGGGGCTGACGTGTTCGGTGCCGGCGATCTTGCCGCCGAGCTTGCTGAACTGGTCCTTGAAGGAGGAGGCCAGGCCGACGCCGTAGGTCTTCTGGTCGTCGATCACGTAGGCCTTCTTGGCCTTCATCTTCTCCCACGCGTACTGGCCGTCGAAGGCGCCCTGCACCTCGTCGGTGGTGGCGGTGCGGAAGTAGGTGGAGAAGGGGCGGACGCGCTTGTTCTGCTTCCAGTCCTTGCCCTGGGTGAGGTCGGGCGTGGTGTTCGCCGGCGAGATCAGGGTGAGGTTGTTCTGCTGGGCGACCTGCTGCATGGACTGGGCGACGCCGGAGTTGAGCGGGCCGACGATGCCGAGTACGTCCTTGTCGCCGGCGAGTTTGGTGGCGTTCTGCTGGCCGGCGTTGGGGAGGGCCTTGTCGTCGAGGGCTTCGAGCTTGAAGGTGACGCCGTCGACCTCGCCGGCCTTGTTGGCGGTGTCGATGGCGAGCTGGGCGGAGTTGCGGATGCCCAGGCCCAGGGCGGAGAGCTCGCCGGTGGTGGGGGCGTCGAGGCCGATGACGACGGTTGTCTTGGAGCCGTCGCCGCTCTTGTCGTCGCCGCGGGAGCCGCACGCGGAGAGCGTGAGGGCGCCGGCGGTGACTGCGGTGGTGAGGAGAAGCAAGGAACGGTGACGCACGATCAGTCCTTTCCCTGGCGCGGCCACGGCTGTCGCATGGCCGTTCCGCGGCGGCCGGGGCTGCGCTGGGCAGCGAAGGTGCGTGCTTCGTCAGTGAGCCCGGCGGCGCGGTGACTGGCGGTGACTCTAAGCCGGTGTTCGCCGCACCGGCAGAGGCGCCGAGCATGATGTGACGCTCTTGTTATGACCTTCGATGAGCGTTATGCCGTTATGGTCCTTACACCGCAGGGCGAACACGGTGCGGAGGGCGAACTCGCACTTCCACGGGCGTATTAGGGCGCGCGGTGCAGCAGCGGCGTCCGGATAGCGGATGCGCCGGGTGCGGCGGTGCCGATGCCCGTGGGGGGTACGGCAGTTGGGCCGGGCGCCGCACCGCGCCGGGGTCACGCAGCGTTACGGACATGCGGACGGCCCCGCTCCCGTGACCGGGTGCGGGGCCGTGGCGGCTTGCGGCGGTGGGCCGTCCGGGGCGGGTCAGCCGCGGTAGGCGTCGGCGTCCACGTCGCGGAGCATGCAGGTCAGCCGGGCGGTGCAGACCCGCTTGTCCTGTTCGTCGGTGATCACGATCTCGTAGGTGGCGGTGGAGCGGCCGCGGTGGACGGGGGTGGCGACACCGGTGACCAGGCCGGAGCGCACGCCGCGGTGGTGGGTGCAGTTCAGGTCGACGCCGACGGCGAGCTTGGTGGGGCCGCCGTGGAGCATGGCGCCGACGGAGCCGAGGGTCTCGGCGAGGACGGCCGAGGCGCCGCCGTGCAGCAGTCCGTAGGGCTGGGTGTTGCCCTCGACGGGCATGGTGCCGACGACCCGGTCGGGGGCGGCGTCGGTGACCTGCACGCTCATCCGCTCGCCGAGGTGTCCGGCGGAGAAGAACGAGGGCAGGTCGAGGCCGAGGCCGGCCCACTGGTCGAGGATCTCCTGCGGAAAGTTGGTCGTGCTGCGCTCACCCATGCCTACGGCTCCGTTCGCTCGCCCGTGATCGTCGTCGATCCGTGCCTGTTCCTATCAGGCGCCTGAGCAAGCGCTCAGCGCGGGGTCGTGGTTCCCGCCGCCCGTCCCGTGGGCGGTCAGTCCTCGCGGGGGCTCTCCAGGCGGATCACCACGGACTTGGCGGCGGGGGTGTTGCTGGTGTCGGCGGTGTGGTCCAGCGGGATGAGGACGTTGGTCTCGGGGTAGTACGCGGCCGCGCAGCCGCGGGCCGTCGGGTAGTGCACGACGCGGAAGCCGGGCGCGCGCCGTTCGCTGCCGTCCGTCCACTCGCTGACCAGGTCGGTGTACGCGCCGTCGGCCAGGCCCCGTTCGCGGGCGTCGTCGGGGTGCACGAGCACCACGCGGCGGCCGTTTTTGATGCCGCGGTAGCGGTCGTCGAGGCCGTAGACGGTGGTGTTGTACTGGTCGTGGGAGCGCAGCGTCTGCAGCAGCAGCCGTCCTTCGGGGGTGGCGGGGTAACTGACGGGCGCGGCGGTGAAGTTGGCCTTCCCGGTGGCGGTGGGGAAGCTGCGGCTGTCCCGGGGGGCGTGCGGGAGGACGAAGCCCCCGGGGCGGGCGACCCGGGTGTTGAAGTCCTCGAAGCCCGGGATGACACGGGAGATGCGGTCGCGGATGGTGGCGTAGTCCCGCGCGAACTCCTCCCAGGGGGTGCGGCTCGCGGCGCCCAGGACGCGGCGGGCCAGGCGGGCGACGATTGCCGTCTCGGACAGCAGCTCGGGGCCGGCGGGCTCCAGACGGCCGCGGGAGGCGTGCACCATGCCCATGGAGTCCTCGACCGTGACGAACTGTTCGGTGCGCCGCCCGTCGGGGCCGGTCTGCACATCGCGTTCCGTACGGCCCAGGGTCGGCAGGATCAGCGCGCGGGCGCCGGTGATCACATGCGAGCGGTTGAGCTTGGTGGAGACGTGGACGGTCAGCCGGGCGCGGCGCATGGCGGCCTCGGTGACGTCGGTGTCGGGGGTGGCGGAGACGAAGTTGCCGCCCATCGCGAAGAACACCTTGGCCTGCCCGTCGCGCAGGGCGCGGATGGCGCGGACGACGTCGAGGCCGTGTTCCCGGGGCGGGGCGAAGCCGAACTCCTTCTCCAGGGCGTCGAGGAAGGCGGGCGCGGGCCGTTCGAAGATGCCCATGGTGCGGTCGCCCTGGACGTTGCTGTGGCCGCGTACGGGGCAGACGCCGGCGCCGGGGCGGCCGATGTTGCCGCGCAGCAGCAGGAAGTTGACGACTTCCTGGATGGTGGGGACGGAGTGCTTGTGCTGGGTCAGGCCCATGGCCCAGCAGACGATGGTGCGGCGTGAGGCGAGGACCATGGCGAGCGCGCGGTCGATCTCCTCGCGGGTCAGGCCGGTGGCGCGGAGCGTCTCGTCCCAGTCGTCATCGGCGCGGGCGGTGCGGGCGAACTCCTCGAAGCCGTGGGTGTGTTCGCGGATGAAGTCCTCGTCGAGGGCTCCGTCGGTGTCGAGGAGGAGGCGGTTGAGGGCGCGGAAGAGCGCCTGGTCGCCGCCGAGACGCACCTGGAGGAAGAGGTCGGTGAGCGCGGTGCCGCCGCCGGCCAGGCCGCGCGCGGTCTGCGGGTTCTTGAAGCGCTCCAGTCCGGCCTCGGGCAGCGGGTTGATCGAGATGATCTTCGCGCCGCCGGCCTTGGCCTTCTCCAGGGCGGTCAGCATCCGCGGGTGGTTGGTGCCCGGGTTCTGCCCGGCGACGATGATCAGGTCGGCCTGGTAGAGGTCCTCCAGGAGGACGCTGCCCTTGCCGATGCCGATGGTCTCCGTCAGGGCGGTGCCCGACGACTCGTGGCACATGTTGGAGCAGTCGGGGAGGTTGTTGGTGCCGAACTCGCGGGCGAACAGCTGGTAGAGGAAGGCGGCCTCGTTGCTGGTGCGGCCGGAGGTGTAGAAGACGGCCTCGTCGGGGGAGCCGAGGGCGGTCAGTTCCTCGCCGATGATGTCGAAGACCCGCTCCCAGGTCACCGGCTCGTAGTGGTCGGCGCCCTCGGCGAGGTACATCGGGTGGGTGAGGCGGCCCTGCTGGCCGAGCCAGTAGCCGCTGCGGGTCGCGAGGTCGGCGACGGAGTGCGCGGCGAAGAAGTCCGGGGTGACCCGGCGCAGGGTGGCCTCCTCGGCGACGGCCTTGGCGCCGTTCTCGCAGAACTCGGCGGTGTGCGGCTTGTCGGGCTCGGGCCAGGCGCAGCCGGGGCAGTCGAAGCCGTCCGGCTGGTTGACGCGCAGGAGGGTGAGGGCGGTGCGGCGGACGCCCATCTGCTGCTGGGACATGCGCAGGGCGTGGGTGAGCGCCGGCAGCCCGACGGCGGAGTGCTGGGGTCCGCTGACCTCGGGCGCGTCCTGGACGGGGTCCGACGCGGGCGGCTTGCCTGCCATGGCGCTCTCCCTTGAGCCGTGAGCCGGGGCGTGGTCCGCCGGGACATGGCGGATCGTTGCCGTACGCATCAGATCCTGTCACGGACGCGCCGGGGCGGTGTAGCGGCGATCGCCGGGGGCGGGGATCAGCGGTGCGGGCCGGGGGAGCGGCGGGGTGCGGGCGGGGCCGGGGCCGCCGCGGCGGGGATTGTCAGTGCGGCGTGGCAGGATCGGGGGCGTGGCAGCAAAGGCAGCGAAGAAGAGCGAAGCGACCGGGACCGAAGCGGCGGCGGGCGGCCGCCCCCGTCTGCTCCTGATGGACGGGCATTCCATGGCATACCGGGCGTTCTTCGCCCTGCCCGTGGAGAATTTCACGACCGTCACGGGACAACCGACCAATGCGATCTACGGCTTCGCGTCGATGCTCGCGAACACCCTGCGTGACGAGGCGCCCACGCATTTCGCGGTGGCGTTCGACGTCTCCCGCAAGACCTGGCGGTCCGAGGAGTTCGCCGACTACAAGGCGAACCGCTCCAAGACGCCCGACGAGTTCAAGGGCCAGGTCGAGCTGATCGGCGAGATGCTCGACGCGATGCGGGTCAAGCGCTTCGCGATCGAGGGCTTCGAGGCCGACGACGTCATCGCCACGCTCACCGAGCAGGCCACCGCGCAGGGCTTCGAGGTCTCGATCGTCACCGGCGACCGCGACTCCTTCCAGCTGGTCTCCGACGACGTCACGGTGCTCTACCCCACCAAGGGCGTCTCCGAGCTGACCCGCTTCACCCCGGAGAAGGTCTTCGAGAAGTACGGCCTGACCCCCGCCCAGTACCCGGACTTCGCCGCGCTGCGCGGCGACCCGTCCGACAACCTCCCCGGCATCCCCGGCGTCGGCGAGAAGACCGCCACGAAGTGGATCAACCAGTTCGGTTCCTTCGCCGAGTTGGTGGAGCGCGTCGACGAGGTCAAGGGCAAGGCGGGCGCCAACCTCCGCGAGCACCTGGACGCGGTGAAGCTCAACCGCCGGCTGACCGAGATGGTGCGCGACGTCGAGCTGCCGTGCGGCCCGGCGGACCTGACCCGCGCGGCGTACGACCGTGACGCGCTCACGGTGTTCCTCAACGGCCTGGAGATCCGCAACCAGGGCCTGCGGGACCGGCTGCACGCCGTCGACCCGGGCGCCGAGGAGGCCGCCGAGCAGGCCGCCCCCGCCGCCGGCGTCGAGGTGGACGGCACGGTCATCGGCACCGGGGAACTCGCTCCGTGGCTGGCCGCCCACGGCGCGGGGCCGCTGGGTGTCGCCACGGTCGACGTCTGGACGCTGGGCAGCGGCAGCGTCGCCGAGGTGGCGCTGGCCGCCGCCGACGGCCCGGCCGCCTGGTTCGACCCGGCCCAGCTCGACGAGGCCGACGAGCAGGCCTTCGCCGCCTGGAGCGCGGACGCCGACCGCCCCAAGGTGATGCACAACGCCAAGGGCCTGATGCGGGTCTTCGGCGAGCACGGCTGGCGCATCGACGGCGTCACCATGGACACCGCGCTGGCCGCCTACCTGGTCAAGCCGGGCCGCCGCTCCTTCGCCCTGGACGCGCTGTCCCTCGAATACCTGGGGCGTGACCTCGCCCCGGCGGCGGCCGGTGACGGCCAGCTGGCGTTCGGCGCGGACGAGGAGGCCGAGGCGGACGCCCTGATGGGCCAGGCCCGTACGGTCCTCGACCTGGGCACGGCGTTCGGGACGAAGCTGGCCGAGGTCGGCGCCGCCGAGCTGCTGCGCGACGTGGAGCTGCCGACGAGCCGGCTGCTGGCCCGGATGGAGCGGGCCGGTATCGCCGCGGACCGTGGCTGGCTGGAGCGGATGGAGCAGCAGTTCGCCGGCGCCGTGCAGCAGGCCGTCAAGGAGGCGCACGCCGCCGCGGGCCACGAGTTCAACCTGGGGTCGCCCAAGCAGCTCCAGGAGGTCCTCTTCGGCGAACTGGGCCTGCCCAGGACCAAGAAGACCAAGACGGGCTACACCACCGACGCCGACGCGCTGGCCTGGCTGGCATCGCAGACCGACAACGAACTCCCGGTGATCATGCTCCGGCACCGTGAGCAGGCCAAGCTGCGCACGACCGTCGAGGGCCTGATCAAGACCATCGCCGCCGACGGCCGCATCCACACCACCTTCAACCAGACCGTGGCGGCCACCGGCCGGCTCTCCTCCACGGACCCCAACCTGCAGAACATCCCGGTGCGCACGGACGAGGGCCGGGCGATCCGCCGGGGCTTCGTCGTCGGCGAGGGCTTCGAGTCGCTGCTGACCGCCGACTACAGCCAGATCGAGCTGCGGGTGATGGCCCATCTCTCCGAGGACGAGGGCCTGATCGAGGCGTTCACCTCCGGCGAGGACCTGCACACCACCGTCGCCTCGCATGTCTTCTCGGTCGACACGGCGCAGGTCGACCCGGAGATGCGCCGCAAGATCAAGGCGATGTCCTACGGCCTGGCATACGGGCTGTCGGCCTTCGGCCTCTCCCAGCAGCTGGGCATCCAGCCCGACGAGGCCCGCAAGCTGATGGACAACTTCTTCGAGCGCTTCGGCGGGGTGCGCGACTACCTCCAGCGCGTCGTGGAGGAGGCCCGCGCCACCGGCTACACGGAGACGATGCTCGGCCGCCGCCGCTACCTCCCCGACCTCAACAGCGACAACCGCCAGCGCCGCGAGATGGCCGAGCGGATGGCGCTGAACGCCCCGATCCAGGGCACCGCCGCCGATATCGTCAAGATCGCGATGCTGCGGGTCGACGCGGCACTGCGGGCCGCGGAGCTGGAGTCCCGGATGCTGCTCCAGGTCCACGACGAAATCGTGGTCGAGGTGGCCCCGGGCGAACGCAAGAAGGTCGAGGAACTGGTCCGCCGCGAAATGGCCGCGGCCGTCGAACTGAGCGCCCCGCTGGACGTCTCGGTCGGCTCCGGCAAGGACTGGGAGTCCGCGGCGCACTGAGCCGGGAAGCGGGCCGGTGGCGGCGCGGGCAAGCCGCGGCGCCACCGGCTCGTGCCGGCCACCGGCCCGTGCGGCGCTGTCACCGCCGCACCGTGCCGCACCACCACCTGCCGCCCTGCCCCAACCCCGCCCGCCCCGCGCCGAGTTGCGCCCCGTTCCGGCCCGTGCGGCAGGAGCCCGCCCCGGTCGTCGCCCGGCGCGTCATGGATCTTGTTCACGGGGAAAGCACCTGCTTTGATCACCCCGTGATACGCCGTGTGGCCCGCGCTCTGGGCACCTATGTCTCCCGCAGCCCGGTCACGGCCGGCTATGCCGGACTGCTGTTGTCGACCCATCTGTGGTGCACCGCGGTGCTGTCCACCGCCGAGGCCCAGCGGGTGATGCTCGGCATCAGCACCCATCTGGACAATCTCCAGGACCGTCCGCTCCGCGCGCTGGCGGGCAGCATGCTGTTCTTCGACGGCACGCTGACCGAGGTCACCTCGGAGGCCTTCGCCGGCACGCTGATCACGCTCGGGCTCGGCGTCATCGTCTGCCTGGCGTGGCTGGAGCGCCGGTACGGAGCGGGACGGGCCTACGGCGTCTTCGTCCTGGGACACCTCGGGGCCACGCTGCTCACCGTGCCGGTGATCCAGGTGGCCCTCGCCCACGGCTGGTACCCGGACAGCGTCCGGCACGCCGCCGACTTCGGCATCAGCTACGGGGCCGAGACGGTGCTCGCGGCGGGGGCACTCCTGCTGCGCCGGGCGCGGTGGCTCGCGGCGGCCGGTGTCGTCGCCTGGCCGGTGCTCGGCGGCGACTGGAGCGGGGTGCTGCCCGACTTCACCACCGTGGGCCATCTGCTGGCGGCCGCCATCGGCTTCGGCTGCGGCGCCTTCCTGCTGCGCGCCGCCCGCCGGGCCGTCCCGGCTCCGGTGCCGCAGCCCGACGCGGCCCTCGCCGAGTAGCCCGACGCGGTGCGGCGGCGCGGAGGCCCGGCGGGTGCGCCGGGCGCCGTCACGCGCCGCCGGGCGGCCTGTTCCGTGACCCTGCCGCGGCGCCCGACGGTGACACCTCCCGGGGCGCGGTCCGCTCCGCGGGCGCCGGCAGCCGCCCCGTGGCGCCGGCCGCCCGGGTGCGGCGGTGCAGCAGCCGTACGGCCACCGCGAAGAGCGGCAGCCCGAGGACGAGGCCGGCCCCGGCGCCGAAGAGCGCGGTCGGCAGGTAGTCGAGTGCACTCGCCGCGGGACCGTACACGGCGCGCGCCCGCAGGACCCGGTGCACGGCGCCGGCCACCACGCACAGCGCGAGCGGGGCGGTCAGCAGCAGCCGCAGCCGTACGGACAGCTCCGGCACCGCGGCCGGCGGAGCGGCGGCCGCCGCCGTAGCGCCCCGCCCCCGGAGGACCGGCCACACGAACGCGGCCATCCCGGCCAGCGCGAGCGCCGAGGTCCCGTACTGGACATACGTGTAGACCGGCAGTCCGCCCACCACCCGGTCCAGCCCGGGCACCAGCCGGGTGCCCCAGCGGCCCGGGTGGGTGAAGGCGTCCCAGACCACGTGGGTCGCCGCCCCGAGTACCGCCGAGACCAGGAACCCGCCCACCAGGACGGCGAGTTCGCGAGGCCCACGGGGCTGCCAGGGCCGGCCGCGCAGGAAGGCGTGGACCGGGCCCCGCCAGGTCCGGGGCACCAGCGCGGTCAACGGCTCGCGCACCAGCAGCCAGCCGGCCACGAGCACCACGGTGACCAGCACATCCACGGTCAGCACCCCGGTCAGCGAGTGGGTCACCTCACCGAAGGCCATCCCGCCCGGAACCAAAGTGTCCGCGTAGTACGTCATATCGGGTGCGAACGACCCCGCCACGAGCGCCGAGGCGACCAGCGGGCCCCGGGCCGCGCCGGTTCGCCGGACGGCGGGGAGCACCGCGGCGGCGTGGCTGAGCGTGAACGGCATATGCCTCTCCTCGATCGGTTGCGATCATTATTGGGTGATGTGGGTGGTAGATGCCGGGCCCGAGTTGTCGTAGTCTCGCCTGAGTTGGAGCGCTGGGGGAGCGCGATACCGCGTCAGGAGCGCGGTACGGCAATGCGGAGGGGAACCACGTATGGCAGCCACATTCCGACGGCGGCTCCACAGGGGAGCGGCCTCGACGGCCGTGGCGGCCCTGGTGCTTGCCGCGCTGACCGCCTCTCAGGCGCCGGGCGCCACCGGCGAAGCGGCCGCCGAACGGCAGCCGGCCCCGCCTCCCGCGGACGTCCCGATCGACGGCGGTGCCGGGTACTTCACCGACCTGCCGCCCCTCAACAGCCCGGTGCCGCCCCGGGGTTCGCACCACAAGGGCCAGGGCCCGGCCACCGGCAAGGGCCACGCCGAGGCCGGTCTCCCCGCCACCGTCCTGGCCGCCTACAAGAAGGCCGCGTCCACCATCGACGCCTCCGACCCGGGCTGCCGGCTGCCCTGGCAGCTGCTCGCCGGGATCGGCAAGGTCGAGTCCGGCCAGGCGCGCGGCGGAGCGGTCGACGCCGAAGGCACCACCCTCCAGCCGATACTCGGCCCCCAGCTCAACGGCCGCGGCTTCGCGCGGATCACCGACACCGACGCGGGCCGCTACGACGGCGACCTCACCCACGACCGTGCCGTGGGCCCGATGCAGTTCATCCCGTCCACCTGGTCCGACGGCGGCCCCGACGGCACCGGCTGGGGCGCCGACGGCAACGGCGACGGCAAGAAGGACCCGCACAACGTCTTCGACGCGGCGCTCGCCGCGGGCGGCTACCTCTGCGCCGGCGGCCGCGACCTGACGGCCCAGCAGGACCTGGACCGGGCGATCCTCGGCTACAACCACTCCGAGGAGTACCTCCGCACGGTGCTGTCCTGGTACGCGTTCTACCGTAACGGCACCCATGAGGTGCCGGACGGTACGGGCGTCCTGCCGGTCCACCGCGACTCCGGCCGGCACGGCGACGACCACGGCGGCCGGTCCGAAGGGCAGCGGGGGCACGGCCACGGCACCGGCGACAAGCCGGGCCAGAGCCCGCGCCCCGGCAAGTCCGAGAAGCCCGGCAAGCCCGGCAAGGGACACAAGCCCGGCAAGGGGCAGCAGCACGACCCCGGCACGCCGGGACGCCCGGACGGCACCGGCCCCACACCGGGCGGCACCGAGCCACCCGCCCCGAAGCCCACCCCCACCCCCGAGCCGCCCACCGGACCCGCGCGCCCCGCCGCCCTCGTACGGGTCGGCGAGACGGACCTGAGCGCCACCGCGGGCGCAGAGTTCGCCCACGCGCCGCAGGTCCGCGCCCAGGACTCCCAGGGCAAGCCGGTCGCCGGCGCCCCCGTCCGCTTCACCCTCCCGAAGGCCACCGACGCCCGCTTCCCCGGTGACGCCACCGCCGTCACCGTCAAGACCGACAAGAGCGGCCTGGCCACCGCACCCACCCTCCGTGCGGGCGACCGGACCGGTGCCTTCCGCGTCCTGGCCACCACCGTGCGGGGCACCGCGCCCGCCGTCGAGATCGGCGCCACCGTCAAGCCCCGGCCCGCCCCGAAGGCCGACAAGCTCGCCCGCACCTCGGACAAGGAGCTGACCGCGACCGCCGGGAAGGCCTTCGCGGAGGACGCCGTCGAGATCAAGGCGACCTACCAGGGCGAGGCCGCGGCGGGCGTCGCGGTCACCGCCACCATGGTCACCGCCGACCCGGACCACCCCGTGGAGAACGACAAGGGCCCCTACTTCAAGGACCCCGCCGCCCCCCGCGCCACCAAGGACAAGCCGGTCCGCACCCTCACCGGACTCACCACGGACGCCGACGGCCTGCTGAAACTCCCGAAGATCTACACCGACGCACACCCGGGAACCTTCCTGCTGCGGCTGACCACCGCCGACGGCGCCGTCCTCACCGTCAAGCTGAAGGTCGCCGCCCCGGCCCGCTCCTGACCCACCCAACCGGCCCGTCCACCCGGCCGGTACCGCACCCCGGGCCGCCCTCCGCGCCCGGCCGGTCTCCGCCGTCCTGCCCGCCGTCCCGGGCAGGACGGCGGTGCCATGTGTTCTCATCTCCGCCGCCCGTTGCTACGGTGCCCCCGCCCTGACGCCGTATCAGATCCCGGGAGGCCGGCCATGCGCGCCCTGACAGCAGCCGCGGTCGGACTGGCCGCGGCGCTCGCCCTCGTCCTCACCCTCACGGCGACCGGTGCGCCCAGCGGCACCACCTCCCCCAAACCGCTGCTGACCACCGTCCCCAAGCACCCCTGAGGGAGGGACGCGACCGCCATGCGCCGTACCGAGCCAACCCCCCAGGGCCCGTCCGCCAACGGCCGGCGCCGGCCGCCCCGCGGTATGCGCCGCCGGGCGAGCCTGACCCTGCTCGCCTGCGCCGTCTTCTTCACCGCCCTGTCCCCGCTGATGCGCTGGTACGCCTTCCCCCGGCTCGCCAAGATCCCGCCGAACCAGTACCAGGACATGGTCCTGGAAGCCGTCCCCGCCACCCTGCTCAACTACGGGACGATGAAGGCCGAACGCGTCCCCAGGGTCACCATCGTGCAGACCCTCAAGGGCGATGTCGCGGCCTCCGACCGGATCGAGAAGTCCGCCGGCCGGGACATCGTCGTCTGGAACGCGCTGTCCTACGTCGCCGGCCCCGACGGCAAGATGGTCTCCGCGATCCCCGAGCGCTACCTCTTCGACGCGCACACCCAGGAACCCGTGCACGCCACCGGCGAGATGGTCGACGGCGACCCGGTACGCCGCGAGGGCATCGAGTTCAAATGGCCGTTCCTCACCGAACGGCGCGACTACACCTACTTCGACGCCCAGACCCGTACCTCGGCCCCCATCCACTACAAGGGGACCCGTACCTTCCGCGGCCTGGAGGTCTACTACTTCGAGCAGACCATCCCCTGGACCAGGGTCGCCCTCCCCAAGAAGATGCCGGTCAAGGGCATCACCCCGGAGTCCGTACGGAAGATGGGCACCACCCGCTGGTACACCACCAAGCGGATGTTCTGGGTCGAACCCGTCACCGGCGCCCCGGTCAACGGCCAGGAGATCCACCAGGAGGAGCTGCGCGGCGGCGACCTGCTGCCCGGCGGCGGCAAGGTCACCGCCTTCGCCGGCCATGTGAAGATGCGCGGCGACTACGTGGACTCCACCGTCGACCTGGTGACCGCACAGCGCACCCTCGTCCTGCTGCTCACCCGCTACCTCCCCTGGGGCTTCCTGCTCCTCGGCGCCGCCCTGCTCGCCCTCAGCCTGTACCTCGAAGCCCGCGCCCGCCGCCCCGCCACCGCACCGGACGGGCCGCCCGCCACCGCGGCGCCGGCCGGCGAACCCGCGGCCGACGGCCGGTGACCCGCTCAGCCCCGCCGCAGCCGCGCCGACGTGTGCCGGGTCGGCTCCGCCGCCGAAGGGTCCTCCGGCCAGGGATGCTTCGGATAGCGGCCGCGCAACTCCGCACGCACCGACCGGTAGCCGTCCCGCCAGAACGAGGCGAGATCGGCCGTGACGGCGGCCGGCCGCCCCGCGGGCGACAGCAGATGCACCAGCACCGGCACCCGCCCGCCGGCCACCCGCGGCGACTCCTGCAGGCCGAACAGCTCCTGCAGCTTCACCGCCAGCACCGGCTGCGCACCCCCGTAGTCCACCCGCACCCGTGAACCGCTCGGCACCTCGATCCGCTCCGGCGCCAGCTCGTCGAACCGGGCCGCCTCGCCGGTCGCCCACGGCAGCAGCCGGGACAGCGCCTGCCCCGCGTCGACCCGCTCCAGATCGGCCCGCCGCCGCGCCCGCCCGAGCTCCACCCCCAGCCACTCCTCGACGCACCCCAGCAGCGCCGCATCCGACACATCCGGCCACGGCGCGCCCAACTCCCGGTGCAGGAACGCCATCCGCTGCCGCAACGCCACCCCGGCCTCCGGCCACCGCAGCAGCCCGAGCCCCTCCCGCCGCAGACCCGACACCACCGCGTCCCGCAGCAGACCCGGATCGGGCGCGGACAGCGGCCGCGCCGCCAGCTCGATCGCCCCCAGCCGGGTCACCCGCCGGGCCACCACGTCCCCGTCCGCCCAGCGCACCTCCTCACCCGACGCGTACAACGCCGGCGCCGCCGCCCGGGCCGTCCCCTCGTCGATCACCGCCGCCAGCAGCACCCGCGCCGACGCGGACGCCACCGGCCGGTCCGCCACCGCCACCGCCAGCCACTCCGCGTCCCGCAGCCCCGAACCGGCCCCCGCGCCCGGAGCGCCCGCCCGGTCCCCCCGGCCGGCCCGCGCCCCGGCCAGTTCGGCGCCGGTCCCGGACGCCATGAGGTAACTCCCGGCCCCACGCGCCCGGGCCACCCGCTCCGGAAACGCCAGCGCGGCCACCAGACCCGCCACGGCGTCCTCGGTGAGCGCCGCACCGCTCCCACGTCCCTCGCCCGCGCCCGACCCGGCCGCCGACGCCAGCCGCCGCGCCTCCTGCCGCCACCGCGCCCCGTACGCGTCACCGCCCCGCCGCGCGGTACGCCACGCGGCCGCCAGATCGTCCCCATAGGCCCGCGGCGGCTCCTCGCTCAACAGGGCGACCACCTCCGCCGCGCGCCGCACCCCGGCCTCCCGCGCCCCGTCCAGCAGGGCACGCGCCAGCCGCGGATGCAGTCCGAGCCGCGCCATACGGACGCCCCGCTCCGTCGCCCGGCCGTCCCCGTCCACCGCGCCGATCGCCGTCAGCACCTCCCGGGCCGCGGCCATGGCCCCGGCCGGCGGCGCGTCGAGCAGCGCCAGACCACCGGCCGCCGGATCGCCCCAGCAGGCCGCCTGCAGCGCGAACGCCGTCAGATCGGCGACCCTGATCTCCGGATCGGGGAAGGCCGGCAGCCGCCCGTCCTCACCCTCCGGCCAGCAGCGGTACACCGCCCCCGGTGCCTGACGCCCCGCCCGTCCGGCGCGCTGCCGGCCCGCCGCCCGGGACGCCCGCACCGTGGTGAGCGCACTGAGCCCCCGCGCATGATCCGTCCGCGGCACCCGCGCCAGCCCGCTGTCCACCACCACCCGCACACCCGGCACGGTCAGGCTGGACTCCGCCACCGACGTCGCCAGCACCACCCGCCGTACGCCGTCCCCGCCCGCCAGCACGGCGTCCTGCACCTCGGCCGGCGCCCGCCCGTGCACCTGCAGCACCTCGGCGTCCACCCCGGCCAGCTCCCCGGCGACCCGCCCGATCTCCCCGACCCCCGGCAGGAAACACAGCACATCCCCTGACCGCTCCCGCAGCGCCCGCCGCACCACTCCCGCCACATGCGTCAGCAGCGCCGGATCGACACGCGTCCCGTGCGCCGGCCGCACCGCCCGCTCCGGCGGCGCCCACACCACCTCCACGGGATGCGACACGCCCGCCGCCTCGACCACCGGCGCGGCCCCCTGCGCCCCGCCCAGCAGCCGCGCCCACCCCTCCGCGTCCGTGGTGGCGGACGCCGCCACCAGCCGCAGATCGGGGCGCAGGGTCTCCCGTACGTCCAGGAGGAACGCCGCGGCGGTGTCGGCGTCGAGATGCCGCTCATGGCACTCGTCGAGCACCACCACATCGACTCCGGCCAGCTCCGGATCGCGCTGCAGCCGCTGCAGCAGCACCCCGGTGGTCACCACCTCCACGGCGGTCCGCGGCCCGGCCCGCCGCTCTCCCCGCACCGTGAACCCCACCGGGCCCCAGCCCTGCGCGGGAGCGGCCCCCGTACCGACCTCCTCGCCCAGCAGCCAGGCCATCCGGCGCGCGGCCGCACGGGCCGCCATCCGGCGCGGTTCGGCGACCAGCACCCGCCGCTGCGGCCCCGCGCCCGTCAGGCCCGCCAGATCCAGCGGCACCAGCGTCGTCTTGCCGGTACCCGGCGGGGCGCACAGCACCGCGCTCCCGGGCCCGTCGAGAGCGGCGCGCAGCGCGGGCAGAGCGGTACGGACGGGCAGCTGGTCAAGGGCGTCACGACGGATCACGCCCCCAGTCTGCCGCCCCGCGACACGCCGCCGGGGCGGCAGCCCCTTAAGCCTCCGCCGTGCACACGAAGATCGCCGTCCCCGGAATCAGATGCCCGCGCAGCGGGGACCAGCCACCCCACTCCTGGGTGTTCCAGTCGGGCCACTCCGGTTCGACGAGATCCTCCAGCCGGAACCCGGCGGCCACCACGTCCCGCACCCGGTCGCCCAGCGTCCGGTGGTGCTCGACATATACGGCCCGCCCGGACTCGTCCTGCTCCACATAGGGGGTGCGGTCGAAATAGGAGGCCCCCACGGACAGCCCCTCGGGCCCCGGCTCGTCGGGGAAGGCCCACCGGACGGGGTGGGACACGGAGAAGACGAACCGGCCGCCCGGCCGCAGCACCCGGCGCACCTCACGCAGCACCCGTACCGGCTCGGCGACGAACGGCAGCGCCCCGTAGGCGGAGCACGCGAGATCGAAGCTGCCGTCGCGGAACGGCAGCGCCCCGGCGTCCGCCTCCACGAGCGCGGGGGAGTCGTCCGCCGTCCCGCCGGAGATTCGCAGCGCGTGCTGGAGCTGCCGGTGCGAGAGGTCCAGCGCCACGGGGAGCGCGCCCTGCGCCGCCAGCCAGCGGGAACACTGCGCCGCGCCGGCCCCGATCTCCAGGACGCGCCGCCCCTTCAGATCGGCGGCCGGCCCCAGCAGCGCGGCCTCCGCCTCGTCCAGCCCCTCGGGACCCCACACGAACCGGTCGTCCCCGAGGAACGCGCCGTGATCGCTCTGGTACTCGTCGGCGTTGCGGTCCCACCACCCACGGCTGGCCCGGCTGCTTTCGGTGTCCGAGGCGTGACGGCGGGTCGCCTCGGGCTCGTGGTCTTGGTTCATCGCGCCCGTCGTCGTAGTGTGTGCTCTGCTTGTCGCTGCAGGGACTGTGAGGCCGTTCGACCTCGCGGAACATCGCGTGTGCCGTTTATGGGGCTTTCCGCCCCGGGTGTGCGCGTTCGCGCATTGACCGGGTCCGGCTGCCCCCGTATGCTACAAGTTGCGCTGCGGGCTTGCGCGCCTCAGACGGAGCAGGCCGCGCTCGCATCTGTATGTATGTCCCCTCGGTTTGAGGCGTTTCGGATCGTTCCGGATGCATTGCATCTGCGAGCTACTCCAGGATTCGCCCTTCACACTGTCCGGCTTATGCAGAGGCGATACGGGCTCTCGGCGTAGCAGTACCTACGACTTCAATGTCCGTACCGGAGCCCTTTCCCACATGACGAGCAGCACCGAGACCACCGCCACCACCCCGCAGGTTGCGGTCAACGACATCGGTAACGAGGAAGCTTTCCTCGCCGCGATCGACGAGACGATCAAGTACTTCAACGACGGCGACATCGTCGACGGCGTCATCGTGAAGGTCGACCGGGACGAGGTCCTGCTCGACATCGGTTACAAGACCGAAGGCGTCATCCCGAGCCGCGAGCTCTCGATCAAGCACGACGTCGACCCCAACGAGGTCGTCGCCGTCGGTGACGAGATCGAGGCCCTCGTCCTCCAGAAGGAGGACAAGGAAGGCCGCCTGATCCTCTCGAAGAAGCGTGCCCAGTACGAGCGCGCCTGGGGCACCATCGAGAAGATCAAGGAAGAGGACGGGATCGTCACCGGTACCGTCATCGAGGTCGTCAAGGGTGGTCTCATCCTCGACATCGGCCTCCGTGGCTTCCTGCCGGCCTCCCTGGTCGAGATGCGCCGCGTCCGCGACCTGCAGCCCTACGTGGGCAAGGAGCTCGAGGCCAAGATCATCGAGCTGGACAAGAACCGCAACAACGTGGTCCTGTCCCGCCGTGCCTGGCTGGAGCAGACCCAGAGCGAGGTCCGCCAGACCTTCCTCACCACCCTCCAGAAGGGTCAGGTGCGCTCCGGCGTCGTCTCCTCCATCGTCAACTTCGGTGCCTTCGTGGACCTGGGCGGCGTCGACGGTCTCGTCCACGTCTCCGAGCTGTCCTGGAAGCACATCGACCACCCCTCCGAGGTCGTCGAGGTCGGCCAGGAGGTCACGGTCGAGGTCCTGGACGTCGACATGGACCGCGAGCGCGTGTCCCTGTCGCTCAAGGCGACCCAGGAAGACCCGTGGCAGCAGTTCGCCCGGACCCACCAGATCGGTCAGGTCGTCCCGGGTAAGGTCACCAAGCTCGTTCCCTTCGGTGCGTTCGTGCGCGTCGACGAGGGCATCGAGGGCCTGGTCCACATCTCCGAGCTGGCCGAGCGCCACGTGGAGATCCCGGAGCAGGTCGTCCAGGTCAACGACGAGATCTTCGTCAAGGTCATCGACATCGACCTCGAGCGCCGTCGCATCAGCCTCTCGCTGAAGCAGGCCAACGAGTCCTTCGGTGCCGACCCGTCGGCGGTCGAGTTCGACCCGACCCTGTACGGCATGGCCGCGTCCTACGACGACCAGGGCAACTACATCTACCCCGAGGGCTTCGACCCCGAGACCAACGACTGGCTCGAGGGCTACGAGACCCAGCGCGAGGCCTGGGAGAACCAGTACGCCGAGGCGCAGCAGCGCTTCGAGCAGCACCAGGCTCAGGTCATCAAGTCCCGCGAGGCCGACGAGCAGGCTGCGGCCGAGGGTGCTGCGGCACCGGCGGCGCAGGGTGGCGGCCAGACCGGCGGCGGCAACGCCGGCGGCGGCGGCTCCTACTCCTCGGAGTCGGCGGACAACTCCGGCGCCCTGGCGTCGGACGAGGCCCTCGCCGCGCTCCGCGAGAAGCTGGCCGGCGGCCAGAGCTGAGCTTGCGCCCACGGCAGCGTGCGCGCTGCTAGGCACTAGCCCATAGGCGAAGGCCCGTTCCCCTCCGGGGGAGCGGGCCTTCGTCGTGCCCGGAGACGGGTCCCGGGGCGGCCAGGAGAGCGGAAGGGGAACTTCCCGTCCGTGCGGGGGAGTTGACGCAGCGGTGCCTCCGGAGGCGGGGGAGGAGCGGTGGGGAGCCGGCTCCGGCGCGGGGAGGGCGGTGCGCGCGGTGGGGCGGGGTGTCTCCGTGGCGCCGGGTCATCCGCGGTGCCGGGAATGACTGTGCCGGGCCGTGTGTTGCCGCTCATGAGAACGAGAAGGAGCGGTCACTGTGTTGGATGCCCAGGGTTTGTACGAATGGGAGCCGAGCGGGCTCGCGGAGGTCGAGGCGCTTGCCTCCAGGGACTCCGCCGGACTGGTGCTGCTGTACCACTTCAACGGGTACATCGACGCCGGTGAGACGGGCGACCAGATCGTGGAGCGGCTGCTCGACGGCCTGCCGAACGAGGTCGTCGCCCGCTTCGACCACGACCGCCTCGTCGACTACCGCTCCCGCCGCCCCCTGCTCACCTTCGAGCGCAGCCGCTGGACCGCGTACGAGACCCCGCGCATCGAACTGAGGCTCGTACGGGACACCACCGACGCGCCGTTCCTGCTGCTGTCGGGACCCGAACCGGACGTCGAGTGGGAGCGTTTCGCGGGCGCCGTGCAGGAGATGGTGGAGCGGCTGGGCGTGCGCCTCTCGGTGAACTTCCACGGCATCCCCATGGGCGTCCCGCACACCCGCCCCGTGGGCCTCACCCCGCACGGCAACCGCACCGATCTGATGCCGGGCCACGGCGGCTTCTTCGACGAGGCGCAGGTGCCCGGCAGCGCTGAGGCGTTGATCGAGTTCCGGCTGGCGGAGGCCGGACACGATGTCCTGGGGGTGGCGGCGCATGTCCCGCACTACATCGCCCGGTCCGCGTACCCGGATGCCGCACTGACCGCTCTGGAGGCGGTGACGGCCGCGACCGGCCTGGTGCTGCCGGGCGCCGCGCATGCGCTGCGTACGGAGGCACTGCGGACGCAGGAGGAGATCGAGCGCCAGATCTCCGAGGGCGACGAGGAACTGGTCGCGCTGGTCAGTGGGCTGGAGCACCAGTACGACGCGGTGGCCGGGGCGGAGAGCCGGGGGAACCTGGTGGCCGAGCCCGCGGAACTGCCGTCGGCCGACGAGATCGGCAGGGAATTCGAGCGCTTTCTCGCGGAGCGGGAGGGGGATGGTGGGGCTGGTGGGGGCTGAGGTGGCGGGGGCTGCTTCGGGGGCGGGCTGAAGTGGTGGGGCCTGCACCGGCTGGGGCTGAAGTGGTGGGGGACTGCACCGGCCGGGGTCTGAATCGGTGGGGCCTTGAACTGGCGGGGGTTGAACCTGCCGCGGTCTCCTGCCGTTCGGGCGCAGCGTATAGCGTGGGCCCATGGTGAAGGTGGGGCTGACCGGCGGAATCGGCGCGGGCAAGAGTGAGGTTTCGCGCTTGCTGGCGTCGTACGGCGCCGTGATCGTGGACGCGGACAAGATCGCACGCGAGGTCGTCGAGCCGGGAACGCCCGGACTCGCGGCAGTGGTCGACGAGTTCGGGGACGAGATCCTCGCGTCGGACGGCACGCTGGACCGGCCGAAGCTGGGCGGGATCGTGTTCTCCGATCCCGAGAAGCTCAAGGCGCTGAACGCGATCGTGCATCCGCTGGTCGGGGCACGTTCGGCCGAACTCGAGGCCTCGGCGGGTCCGGACGCGGTGGTGGTGCACGACGTGCCGCTGCTGACGGAGAACGGGCTGGCACCGCTGTACGACCTGGTGGTGGTCGTCGACGCCGCCCCTCCGACCCAGCTGGACCGGCTGGTGCGCCTGCGCGGGATGGCGGAGGACGAGGCGAAGTCACGGATGGCTGCCCAGGCCACCCGCGAACAGCGGCTGGCGGTCGCGGATCTCGTCATCGACAACGACGGGCCGCTGGAGGCGCTGGAACCCCAGGTCCGCGCCGTGTGGGAGCGCCTGCGAGCCGCCTGAGGGCGGACGATACCCTCGCCGCCATGACTGCTGCTTCCGGCCTTGACGCCAACGCCCCTGACATAGAGCCCGCCCGCACCGCCGAGCCCGGCTCCGGTGCCGCAGCCGGCGCCGCGTCCCCCGCCGCCGGGGACCCGGCGCCCGCTTCGTTCGTGGTCAACATCCCCGGCATCGCGGACGACGATCTGGAGCCGGACCCCCTGGACCCGTCCCAGATCGTCTCCGGCGAGCCGGTGGTGACGGGCAAGGTGCTGTGGGAGGCCCCCGACGGTCGGCAGATCCGGGGCATCTGGCAGATCACTCCGGGCGTGGTGACGGACACCGAGGCCAATGAGCTGTTCGTGGTCGTCAGCGGCCGCGCCACCATCGAGGTCGAGGGCGGCCCGGTGCTGGAGGTCGGCCCCGGTGACGCCTGCGTCCTGCGCGAGGGCGACCGCACCCGGTGGACCGTCCACGAGACCCTGCGCAAGGCCTACCACATCAGCTTGTAGCGGTGCGGCGGGGCAGCCTGTAGCCGGGGCGGGGCGGGGCGGGGCGGGGCGAGGCGGGGCGGGGCGGGGCCGGCCCGGCCGTGGTGGTGGCGGGCGAAGCGGGGCGGGCGCTGGTGGGGTGGCGGAGTGGGGTGAGGCCGGGGGAGCGGTGGCCGGCCTGGCTTTGGGGCGCCTTGCTTTAGGGATGGCCTGGCTGGGGCCCCTCCCCCTCCCCTCCCCAGCCCACCCACCCACCCGCCGCCTCCTCCTCGCTACCGCCGTCTCCTCCTCGTCCTCGCGTCGGCCTCTTCGCCGGTCTAGTGTCCTCGTCGGCCCGTCGGCCCGTCGGCCCGTCGGCCCGTCGGCCCGTCGGCCCGTCGGCCCGTTCGGGCCCCTCGCTCTGTCACCAGGTCGGTGCTCTTTCTCGGCACGTGGTGAGGGCCTCATACGGGGGTGTCCGCAGCGCTGGTTGAGGCCGCGGCGACCAGGGAATGCCGGAACCGATGGGTTTGTTGTGCCGAGGCAACGCCGTACGGTCCGCAGCTGATGGATCTCCCGACGGCGACGGAGAGGAGCAGACCGTGCCCGAGAGCAGCCCCGAGACGCATGTCATCGACTTCCGCGCCGCGGAGCAACTGCTGGCGGCCCGCGACCCGCGCGGCGCTATCCAACTGTTGGACTCGGTCATCACTGCGCACCCCGAGAACACCGCGGCCCGACTGCTGCGCGCCCGTGCCTTCTTTCTCTCCGCTCAACTGCGTCCTGCGGAACTCGAGTTCCAGATCGTGCTGGAACGCGAACCCGACAACGCCTTCGCGCACTTCGCGCTCGGCCGCACCCTGGAACGCGCCGACCGGTCCGAGGAGGCACTGCGCCACTTCCGGCTGGCCGCGGCTCTGGAGCCACGCCCGGAGTTCATCGAAGCCGCACGCTTCGCACGCGGAACCGGTGACGGCGACCGCGACCCCGGTGACCCGAACCGCGATTCGCAGTAGCTGCCCAGGGGCGTTCGCGTGAACGTCCGGCCTCTTAGCGCGCGTTGTGCACGCCACCAGGGATGGGCCGTGCCCGCGCCGCCTGCCCGCTCAGCCCGGCCTTGCTCGGCTCGCCGTGCCCCTTCGTCCGGCTCCGTACTCGGTCACCGTCTGGGGGGCGCCGCCACAGGGCACCCGGAGTGCTCCGCCGCAGTTCTACGGCCTGGTTCCCCGTCTCCGGCCGGTGCCGTTGCGTATGCCGAACGCGTTGTTACGGCCTCGGTCAGGGGCGTAGGGCGGTATGTCCTTGCCGGGCTGGTAGTGCGGTCCCTGGCGGATGTGGTGGATCACCACCGCCAGGTCCGTGAGTGCCACCAGGGCCAGTGCGGCACACGCGGCGGCCCATTCCGGCCTGCCGGCGTTGCCGAGGACCACGGCTCCGGCAATCGCCCACAGCAACCCCCACAACGCCAGCCCACAGCGGATCTTCAGCGGGCTGCGTGCCTGAAGGGGCTCATTTCCCGTACGCATCGGAACCCATCTCCCACCTCCAGAATCCTCCCGTTCGACGAGCCAGTCACCAGTCCCCGGCACCTCTTTCCCTAGATTTCACCTCTTGCTGCTCGGGCTTCCTGGTCGTGGGGCGGGCGTCGCCGGCGGGGTGGCTGTTGATCCACGAGAGCCCGCCGATGTCGAGCAGTGAACGGGCGCGGGTCACGGCGACATAGGCCAGGCGTGCCTCGTCGAGGTCGATGGGGCCGGGGACCGGGGCGCCGTTCTCGTCGCGCTCGTCGAGGTCGTCGGGGCCGGTGAAATCGTCCGCGATGCGCACACGCGCCCACTCCCGGCCCTTGGCCCGATGGGCCGTGGACACCGTCACCTCGGCGGAGTCCTCGGGGGAGAGCCGGTCCAGGGCGCACAGCACAGCCTCCGTGCCGTGCTCGTCGACGAGCTCCACCAGCGGCAGCAGGTCCCGGCCCGCCGGGTCGAATTCCGCGTACTCGCGCAGCTCGCCCCAGGTCTCGAAGAGCATCAGCTCCGGGTGGGCCGTCCGGTGCCCGGACTCGAGGGTGTGTGCGGCCCGGGTGAGGGCGCTGAGTGCCGCGCCGTCACCGGCCAACGCGACCCGGCGCCCCGCGTCCAGCTGCCGTATCACCTCGACCATGGCTCCCACGTTGGTCCGGCAGAGGATCGCGTCCGGCGCGCGGGCCGTGCCCAGCTCGGTCTCCAGGCCGGGTGAACCGGTGAGCCGGATCGGTGCGCCGATGATCGCGAGCCAGCGGTTGGCCTCGGAGGCGAGCGGCGGTCCGAAGCGGAACGAGTGGGAGAGGCTGAGCTGCCTGCCGTCGAAGCCGCTCATGATGTCGCGGGCGCCGCGCCAGCCGTAGATGGCCTGGGCGGAGTCCCCGACCAGCACCAGCTGAGCGTGATCGCGCTGGGCGGTGAAGACCTGCTCGACCACGGGATTGGTGTCCTGTGCCTCGTCGAGGAGCAGGAAGTCCGCCGGGATGACGGGGTCGCGCAGTGCCCACATCTTGAGGTAGTGGTCGTGCTCGAAGCGGACCACGCCGTGGTCGGGGTGCTGCAGGTCGGCCCAGGCCTTGCGCGCGTAGGGAAGGGTGAGTTCGGCGAGCCGCGCCTGGAGCGGCTCGGCTTCGGCTCCGCGCAGGGGTGGGACGTGGTGCGGCGCGATCTCCTTGTCGGCGGACTGGCAGAAGCGGGTGACGGTGCGCAGGACCGTGAGGGAGAGCGCCCTGTGGGTGACCTTGCGGGCTCCGAGGCGTAAGGACATCTCCTCGTCGATGCCGAGGGCTGCGCCCGTGCGCCATCCCGCTTGCCGAGGGGCGTTCATCCGAGCCTGAAAGTCCCTGCCCACGGCGGTGTAGGCGAGGGCGTGGGCCGTTCCGCAGGCCACCTCTGAGGGGAAGGACCGGGCGGCCTGACGCGCGACGGCTCTGTTGAAGGCGAGATACCGGCCCCGCCGGCCCTGCCGCCGCGCGGTGCGGGCGAGCAGGGCGAGGGTTGTCGTCTTGCCGGTCCCGGCACCGGCCTGGATCACGAGATGCGCGCCGGTCGGGAAAGCCTCCTTCGCGGCGGCTTGTTCGTGCGTGGGCGTGTGCATGAGAGCTCCTCACCGACATCGGCTGGTTGATCACTGAGAGTGATGACGTCACTGACCGTAGCGGATTTCGCGATGCGGGCGAGGGAATTTTCGCGGCCTGTGGAAAACCTGGCCGGGTGCGCGGAAGGCGCAGGTCGGAGGCGTTGTCAGTGCTGTCTGCTTCTATCGGACCCGGGCTGCGGACGGGCCGGTGATCGTCGGAAGGCCGGGGCGGCGCGGCCGCCGCGGGGGGGGCGACGTCAGCGGGCGGGGCGCGCTCGGTGTGCTCTTCCCCGAGCGGGAGAGCCGGGCCGTCCGGTGATGCCCTGCACGGGGTGCTCGGAGGAGGGTGCGGATGCGGGAGAGGGGCGCAGGAGACGCAGTGGGCACGACCGTAGACTCGCAGGTCGGGGGCGTAGCAGCAGAGCGGGCGCGGCAGGTGTGGAGGGTGTCGCGGCCGGGTGGGAACGACCGAGCGGTAAGGGATGGCATGGCGAGGCGGTGGGAGACGGCAGCGGGGGAGAGCCGGCCGCCGGACGGGTCGTCCGCGGCCCTGCCCGGGGGATCTGCGGAAGGCCGCGGCATCGGCGGTGCCGCCCTGGCCGACTGCGCCGCGGTCTTCCTGCCCGCCCAGCCGCCACGCGCCGGGAAGATCGCCTTCTGGCGCCCTGACGGCGGCCCGCTCCCGGAGCTCGCTGCCGGGGGCGGCGAAGACGGGGCGTCAGGCGGGGATGCCGCCGCCGAGCCGGGGACGCTGACCGTCGCGCGTCGCCACGGAAACGGGGCCCGCAGCCGTACGGTCCCCGCCCTGCTGCTTCCGGTGGCCGAGGCCGTCCCCCTGCTGGTCCGTGCCCGGAACGACCCGGCGGCTCATCCGGCCGCCGCCTGCTGGGGCGCGGCGACCCTGCACGCGCTGCACCTCGCCGCCCGCGGCCGGATGCTGCCCGGACTGACCCTCGAGGACGTTGACGCCTGGCGGGCAGGACCGCTCGACCCCGAGGACATCGCGCACCTCCGGGCCATCGCCGCCGCCATGCCCGCCGCCGCCCACGCCGTGCCGCTCCCCGGCAGCCGGCCCCTTCAGCTGACCGACCCCGCGGCCCTGGTGCGGCGCTACGTGGACGCCGTCGTCGACGCGCTGCCCCGAACTCCCGCCGCCGGGCTGGTGGCCGGTGCCCCGTTCACCGCGAGTGCGCCCCAGCACCTCCCCGGCGCCCGGGCATGGGCCGCCGAGGTCGCCGCCGGTATCGACGCGGGCGTGCGGCTCTCCCTGCGCCTCGACCTCGCCCCGCACAAGCTCTTCGACACCGTGGGGGAGCACGGGGCGGGCGCTGCCGAAGAGCGCAGTGCGGCGGCGGCCGTCCTCCAGGTGCAGAGCCTCACCGACCTCACCCTGATCGCCGACGCCCGCGACCTGTGGGAAGGCGAAGGCCCCGAGCACTTCGGACCGCGCTCCCGTGTCGACACCCTCCTCGCCCTGCGCCGCGCCGCCCGCGTCTGGGCCCCGCTCACCCGTCTCCTGGAGCGGCCGGTCCCCGACGTACTGCCGCTCGGCGAGGACGAGTTGTACGAACTGCTGGGAGTGGCCGCGCCCCGTCTGGGCGCGGCGGGAGTGGCCGTCCACTGGCCCAAGGAGCTCGCCCGCGGTCTGACCGCCGCGGCGGTGCTGCGCCCGGCACCGGGCTCGGCCGCGGACGGCTTCAGCTTCTTCGACACGGATGAACTGCTGCAGTTCCGCTGGCAGCTGGCGATGGACGGGGTGCCGCTGACCGAGGCGGAAATGGACGCCCTGGCCGAGGCGCACCGCCCCGTCGTCCGGCTGCGCGACCAGTGGGTCCTGGTGGACCCCGCGCTGGTCCGTAAGGCCCGGAAGCGTGAACTGGGCTACCTGGAGCCCGCCGACGCGCTCGCCGCGACTCTCCACGGCACCACCGAGGTGGACGGTGAGGAGGTCGAGGTGGTGCCCCAGGGCGCCCTCGCCGCGCTGCGGGCCCGCCTCACCCGCGAGACCGCCCCTCTGCCCCAGCCGCCCGGACTGCGGGCCACCCTCCGTGACTACCAACTACGGGGCATGGCCTGGCTCGACACCATGACCTCCCTCGGCCTCGGCGGATGCCTCGCCGACGACATGGGCCTGGGCAAGACCGTCACCGTCATCGCCCTCCATCTGCACCGGCAGCCGGGCGCACCGGTCCTCGTCGTCTGCCCGGCCTCCCTGCTGGGCAACTGGCAGCGCGAGATCGAGCGCTTCGCCCCCGGCACGCCCGTACGCCGCTTCCACGGTGCCGGCCGCAGCCTCGACGGGCTCGACGGCGGCTTCGTGCTGACCACCTACGGGACGATGCGCAGCAGCGCCACCGAACTGGCCGGGCGGCCCTGGGCCTGGATCGTCGCCGACGAGGCCCAGCACGTGAAGAACCCGCACTCCTCGACGGCCAGGGCCCTGCGCGCCATCAAGGCCCCCGCCCGGATCGCCCTCACCGGCACGCCCGTGGAGAACAACCTCTCCGAGCTGTGGGCCCTCCTCGACTGGACGACTCCCGGGCTCCTCGGCCCCCTCAAGACGTTCCGCGCCCTGCACGCCCGTGAGGTCGAGGGCGGTGAGGACCCGGCGGCGGCCGAGCGGCTGGCCCGGCTGGTGGGCCCGTTCATCCTGCGCCGCAAGAAGTCCGACCCGGGCATCGCGCCCGAACTCCCGCCCAAGACGGAGACGGACCATCCGGTGGCACTGGGGCGCGAACAGGCCGCGCTCTACCAGGCCGTCGTCCGCGAGACCCTCACCCGGATCGAGACCGCCGAGGGCATCGCCCGCCGCGGCCTGGTCATGAAGCTGCTCACCGCCCTCAAGCAGATCTGCAACCACCCCGCGCAGTACCTCAAGGAGGCCGCGCCCGGCCTCGCCGCCCGCTCGGGGAAGCTCGAACTCCTCGACGAACTCCTGGACACCATCCTCGCCGAGGGCGGCGCCACCCTGGTCTTCACCCAGTACGTGGGCATGGCACGGCTCCTCGAACGGCACCTGGCCGCCCGGGGCATCCCGGCACAGCTCCTGCACGGCGGCACCCCCGTCGCCGAACGGGAGCGCATGGTCGACCGCTTCCAGTCGGGGGACGCCCCGGTCTTCCTGCTGTCCCTCAAGGCGGCGGGCACCGGCCTGAACCTGACCCGTGCCGGACATGTGATCCACTACGACCGCTGGTGGAACCCGGCCGTGGAGGAGCAGGCCACCGACCGCGCCTACCGCATCGGCCAGACGCAGCCCGTACAGGTCCACCGGCTCATCGCCGAGGGCACGGTCGAGGACAACATCGCCCAACTCCTCAGCGCCAAGAGAGCGCTCGCCGACGCCGTGCTCTCCGGCGGCGAGACCGCGCTCACCGAGCTGTCCGATGCCGCACTGGCCGATCTCGTCTCCCTCAGGAGGCCCGGATGAACCCCCACCGAACCTCCGGGCGCGCCGCCGCCGCGGACCGGATGGCCCGCGCGGACCGCTCGCGTACCTTCCCGCCCCTGCCGGCCCGGCCCGGCGCCCGGGGCCTGTTCGCCGAATCCTGGTGGGGCAGCGCCTGGCTGGACGCCCTGGAGACCACCGCCCTCGACAGCGCCCGGCTCGCCCGCGGCCGCACCTACGCCCGCGACGGCCATGTCGACACCATCAACATCACCCCGGGCCGCGTCATCGCCACCGTACGCGGCAGCAGACCCCGCCCCTACAGCGCCGACATCCGCCTCCGGACCCTCAACGACCAGCAGTGGGACGGCCTCCTGGACGCCATCGCCGCGGAGCCCGACCAGCTGACCGCCCTGCTGGCCAAGAAACTGCCCCGGGCGCTGGCCGACCGCGAGCCGCGCCTCCTCCCCGGGCCGGGGGATCTCGTTCCCCGCTGCTCGTGCCCCGACCACGGCAGACCCTGCAAACACGCCGCCGCGCTCTGTTTCCAGGTCGCCCGTCTGCTGGACGCGGACCCGTTCGTCCTGCTGCTGATGCGCGGCCGCGGCGAACGTGAACTCCTCGACGACCTCTCCCGCCGCAACGCCGCCCGCAGTGCCCACGAAGCCCGCGCCCACACCTCCGCCGCCACCCCGCCGGCCCCGCACGGACCGGGACCCGAGACCGGCGGAGCGACGCCGACTGCCGCCACGGGAACGGCTGCTGAGGCGGCCCCCGGTGCCGCCCCCGGCGAGGGTGCGGCACCGGGGACGTCCCCGCCGCGGGGCGTCCTGGCCAAGGCGGCCCTCGCCGACCGCCCCCGCCCGCCGCTCCCGCCCCCGCTCGCGGCGCCCCCGCAGCCCGGCGTGCCGCCCACCCTGCCGGACGGCGACGGCCTGCCCTTCGACCCCGCAGCCCTCGCGTTCGTGGCGGCCGACGCCGCCGCCCGCGCCCACGCCTGCGTGTCCGCCGCAAGCCTCCCGAGCCCCTCGGGAGGGCGCCCGGCAGTCCACAGCCCATTCCCGTCGCTGCCCCCATGGGAGGACGCCATCCGACTGCTCGCCACCACGGCCCACCCCACCGCCGGCCTGACCTCCGCCACCCGGGCCCTCTACCGTGACCTCGCCGCGGCGGCCGGACGTACGATCACGGACGTGGCCCGCTCCGTCGCCGCCTGGCGACAGGGCGGCCCCGAAGGCCTCGCCCTGCTCGACACCGCCTGGGACCCCCCGGCCGGCGACTTCGACCGGGCCCGCAGCGCCCTCCTCGCCGCGGACCTCCCGTCCCTGCGCCCGCGCCACAACCACCTCACCGACCCGGACCGCGGCATCCAGCTCCGCTTCGGCCACGACCACCGCTGGTATCCGTACGAGTCCGAGCCCGGCGGCGACGACTGGTGGCCTACCGGCCCGGCCGGCCCCGACCCCGTGGCCGCCGTCACCGCCCTGCTCGCCCGATGACTAACCTCGACGCCGTGGAAGGTCTCGACGCACTCACCCGGTCCCTCGCCCAGCGCACCCCCGAACAGCTCGCCGCACTCCTCACCCGCCATGCCGAGCCGCTCGCCCGTCGGCCCGCCCCCACCGAACTGCGCGGCCTGGCAAGCGCCTTGTGGTCCTACGAGACCCTCCACCACCTGGTGCTCCACCTGGACCACCCCCGGCTCCAGGTGCTCACCGCCACCGCCCGCATCAGCCAGGAGCGCGCCCGGCGCGCCGCCCCCGGCCCCGCCGCACCCGCCCCGGGCGCCGACTACCAGTCCCTGATGGCGCACCGGCTGTCCTTCGCCCACCTGGCCACCGAACCCGTCCCGCCCGAGGACGTCCTCGCCGCCCTCGGCGCCACCGCGCCCGGCCGCCCCCGCACCGCCGCCGAGAGCGCCCTGCAGGCCCTCTACGACGACGGACTCGCCGCGCCGGCCGACGACGGTGCGATCGTCGTCCCGCCCCGCGCCCCGCAACTCCTGGCCGCCCACGACCCCGGCCCGCTCCTCGCCGACGCCCCGCCGACCACAGCGGACGACGCCGACGGCACCGCGGCGCCCGCCGCGGCCGTCCCGCCGACCACCCCGCACGACGAGTCCCGGGCCGCCGCGGCGACCCTCGCCGCCACCCTGGACCGCCTGCTGGCCTCTCTGGCGACGCAGCCCGCCGCCCTGCGCAAGTCGGGCGGGCTGGCCGTACGGGAGATCAAACGGCTGGCCAAGACGGCCGGCGCCACCGAAGAGCACACCCGCCTCCTCCTCGACCTGGCGCTCGCCGCCGACCTGATCGCACTGACCCGCACCCCGTCCGGCATCACCGCGCTCCCCACCGCCGCCTACGACGACTGGCTCGGCCGGCCGCCCGGCGCACGCCTGGCCCCCGTCCTGGCCGCCTGGTCGGGGCTCTGGGACATTCCCACCCACACCCCGTTCGGCGAGACCCCGACCGCACTCGTCCGCGGTCACGACCGGCACGCACCCGCCCTCCGGCACGCCCTCCTCGCCGCCCTCGCCACCGTCCCCCGCGGGGCGGGAATCCCCCTCCCGCCGCTGCCGTTCACCGCACCACCGGAAGAGGACACCGGCGGCCCCACCCCCTGGAATGACCTCCTCCGGGCGGCGGACTGGCACCGCCCCCTGGCGGTCACCCAGCAGCCGATGGCCGGGGAACGCGCCGCCCACACCCTCCACGAAGCCGCCTACCTGGGCCTGACCGCCCACGGCACCCTCACCCCGCTCGGCCGCGCCCTGCTCACCGACCCGCAGGCGCTGGACGAGCCGCTCGCCGACCTGCTGCCACCGCTCCTCGAACAGGCACACTTCCAGGCCGACCTGACCGCCGTCGTGCCCGGCCGCCCCGCCGCTGCGCTCGCCGCACTGCTCGGCGCCGCGGCCGACCGCGAGTCCGAAGGCCACGCCGTGACCTGGCGGTTCACCCCCGCCTCCGTACGCCGCGCACTCGACACCGGCCACACCGCCGACACTCTGTTGGAGGACCTCACCCGCGCCTCGTCGGCCGGCACCCTGCCGCAGCCGCTCGACTACCTCGTCCGCGACGCCGCCCGCGTCCACGGCCGGATGCGGGTGCTGCCTGCCGCCTGCTGCATCCGCTCCGACGACGAAGCCCTCATCGGGGAACTCGCCGCCCACCGCGCCCTCCAGGACCTCGGGCTGCGCGCCATCGCCCCGACCGTCCTGGTCAGCGCCCGGCCACCGGCCGCCACCCTGGACGCGCTGCGCGCCGCCGGCTACGCACCGGCCCTGGAATCCGACACCGGCACCACGACCGTCGAACGCCTCCCCACCCACCGCGCCACGGCACCCGCCCCCACCCGAGACCACCGGGCGCCGCTCACCCTCGCCCACCGCCTCCTGGGAGTCCCGGTACCGGCCGGCGAGGCGGCAAAGCCCGGCGGGGCATGACCCGTTGACCGGACGCCACGCCTCCGTGCACCGGGAGGGCGGCGTCTCCGGTGGACCTTCGCGTCGGTCGGTGTGCGTCAGAGACCGACGTACGCCAGGGACTGCCGTACGCCAGGGACCGGCGCGCGGACGAGAGGCCCGCGCCGCCCGGCAACGCGGGCCGTCCTCGCGACGGCCCGCGGTCACGTCCTCAGTCGTCGGCCGGTTTCCGCCGGGTCGCTCCGCTGATCCGGCGCAGCGCCGTCGGCCCGAAGCCGAGCGGGCGGGGGAGGCGCCAGGGGGTGGGTGCGGCGCCAGGAGGGCGGGGCGGGACCGGAGGCTGTGCCGGGGCGGGCGGTGCGGCCGAGTACGCGGCCGGCCGCGCTGAAAGGGCCGGGGCGGCCGGGCTGTGCGGACCGGCGGCGGACGGGCCTCCAGGAGCTGCCGGCAGCGGCGCCGGGGCCGGCCCGCGCGAGGCCGGCCGGCCCGGAGCACCGCCGGCCGCGGGACGCAACCGTGCCGTCCCCCGGAACAGGCCGAGTGCGGCAGCGGGACGCAGGAACGGGGCCGCGGGGGCGGCGGGCGCGAGGACATCGGCATAGGCGCGCCGGACGGCCCGGCCGGCCGCGGGGGAGGGCAGCGGCTCGCCGGTGGCCGCGGACCAGGGCTCCTGGACGAGGCGCCCGACGGTCCGCTGCACCTTCCGGGCGAGCGACGGCTCGTCCATCCCGTGCCGTCGCAGGGCCCCGCGCAGCGCGGCCGCACCATGCGCGGCGAGCGACAGGCCCTGACCGCAGTCATGGCCGAGCGAGACCACGGCGCCGCCCAGGACGACGAACCCCGTTGGCCAGGCCGCCAGTTGCTCATAGCGCCGCCGCCGGTCCGTGGTGTCGCGGGTCAGCCGCACCTCGCTGAGCGGCTCGGCACCGGCGATGAGGTCACCGATCACGGAGTGGCCCGTGCGGCGGGCGAACGGCACGAACCGGCCCGCGTGTTCGGAGGGCCGCTCGTCCCCGGTGCCGGTGAGGGTGACCAGCCAGCGTCCGCCCTCGATCGGTACCAGCGTCGCCGTCCTGCCGGGCACCGGGCGGTGCGGTGCACCGGGGGCGGGCGGCGGGCCGCTGAGCGCCGAACGGGCGGTGAGCACCGGCATGTGCTCCGCGCCCTCGACGGCGCGGAAGATCCGGGTCGCCGAGACGATCCCGGAGTCCACCACGTCCTCGTGCGCGGAGGACAGTCCCAGCGCGGTCAGCCGCTCCCGGGTGGTGGAGTGCCGGCCCGTGGCGTCGACGACGAGATCGGCGTCCAGGAGGTGGGTGGCGCCGCTGGTGGTGTCCCGGACCCGCACCCCGGTGATGTGTTCCGCGGTGCCGGTCAGCTCGGTCGCCTCGGTTCCGTCGAGGACGGTCACCCCCGGGAGGGCCGCCACCTGCCGGCGGACGACCCGGTCGAGCAGATCGCGGGAACAGCCGAGCAGATACCGCGAACGCGCCCGGCGGCCCGGCCGGCCCTTCGCGGTGCGGCCGGTGAACTCCGCCGGTAACGGCAGCCGGCGGGCGCCCTCGGCCGACCAGCGCGCGGTGCTGCCCGGCAGCACGGCCTCGATCAGCCGGGCGCCGTCCGCCGTCAGCAATTGCGCGTGCCGGGCCTGCGGGAGGTCCGTGGGGAGGGTGGGCGTCCGCGGCAGCCGGTCCCGTTCCACGACGATGACATCGGCGTGTCCGGACAGTGCCGCGGCGGCGAGCATGCCCGTGAAGCCGCCGCCGAGCACCACGGCGAGGTAAGGGTGGGTGAACTCGAGCCCGTTGCTGCTCAACGCGTTCATGGGCAGTCCCTTTCTCGGCGGCGGCGCGCCCTTCCCCGGCGGAAGCGCGGCACGTCCAGAGAGGGCGGTGCCGCATACGGTCGGGGACGTCGGCGAGCGGCGGCGATGACGGCATCGGTGGCGGCCGTGAAGGAGGCCGTGAAGGTGGCCGCCAACGAGGACGGCAGGGACGCGGAAGCGGTCCGCAGGAAGCGCAGCGGTGCCAGCGGCAGCGGCTGTGCGCGTTGTGGGTCCCGGCAGGCCGGCGCGAACGCCGGCCTGCCGCCCCCCGATTTCCCCATCATGATTCCCCCTCGGGCCGTGCCCGTCCCGCCCCGCGCAACGCCACGTCCTCCTCCGCCACCCGTCCGTTTCACCGGACGCGAGGGGCGGGCGCAACTGCCTCGCGGAGCGTGCTCCGCCCCGGGGGACGCGGCCGTCACCTCTGGGCAACGGCGGACACATTCCGGATCGTAGGCGGCGTCGATCACTTCCGACAGCCGGGTTTGAGCGAGAGACACGAGGCAGCCACCCCGGGGATACCGCTGGGTAGATGCGCAGCAAAACGGCACAATGGGCGGAAACCACCGTGGCGCTTTCTCGCGACACGAGAAAGCCGGCGGGAAGAGCCCGCGGGAAGAGGGGCGCCACCGCCCGGAGCAGCACATGGTTGGCGCGAAATGATCGGGCTCTCTCGGCCAGTTGGCCGCCGTGCCTACCCTGTGCGGGCACCGCACTGGAGAACCCGAGGGAGAGTCGTGCGCGCGATTGTGATGCGAGAATTCGGCGGCCCGGACGTGCTGCGGCTCGAGGACGTGCCCGAGCCCGCACCGCGCGGCGGCCACGCGCTGGTCGACGTCACCCTGGCCGGCGTCAACTACGCGGATGTGCACGTCCGGGGGGACTCCTACCTGGCGCCCGTCGAACTGCCCTACGTGCCCGGCAACGAGGTCGTGGGGACCGTGGACGGCGGACGCCGTGTCGTCGGACTCTGCCGTGGCGGCGGATACGCGGAACGGACGCCGCTGCACCGCCGTGTCACCTGGGACGTCCCCGACGCCATCAGCGACGAACAAGCCGTCGCCCTGGCGCTGCAGGGCAACAGCGCCTGGCATCTGCTGTTCACCTCGCTGCGCCTCACCAAGGGCGAGACCGTGGTCGTGCCGGCCGCGGCGGGGGGCGTCGGCTCGCTGGCAGTCCAGCTCGCCGCACACGCCGGCGCCAGGGTCATCGGTCTCGCGGGCACCCCGGAGAAGCGCAGACTGGCCGGGGAATGGGGCGCCCACGCGGTGGTCGACTCCACCGCCGAGGACCTGACCGAGCGCATCCTGGACGCGGCCGGCGGGCCGGTGGACGCGGCGCTGGAGATGACCGGCGGCGCCACCTTCGCCCGGACCCTCGCCGCCGTGGCGCCGCGCGGCCGGCTCGCCGTCTACGGGTACGCCGGGGGCGAGCTGGCGAGCGTGCCGACCCGGGAGCTGATGGAACGGAGCATCACCGTCTCGGGTTTCTGGCTGCCGCAGCTCTACGCGGACCGTACGGCGCTGCCGACGTCCATGCGGGCCCTGTTCGACGCGGTCGCCGCGGGCACCCTCACGCCGCGGACCGGCGGCGTCTACGGGCTCGGAGAGGCGGCCCGGGCACACCACGAGCTGGCCGCACGCACCCCGACCGGGAAACTCGCGCTCGACGTCACCCGGTAACACGGGTGGCCCGGGGCACCGGAGGGGAACAGGGGCCGGCGGAGCGCACCCCGGGGCCGTCCCGCGCGAACAGCGGGCAACGGGGGCGGCCCGTACCGCACATGCCGTGCGCCTTCGGGCGCGGATCACTGCCAGGGGAGAGAGCACACCATGGGTCACAGCACCACAGCCACGGGATCGCCGGCCTCGGCCGCCGTGCCCGCCACCGGCGTGGCGCCGCGTACCGCGGGCCACTCCGGGAAGACGCCCAGGGGCGCGTCGCCCGAGGGCACCCGGACGTCGGGTTCCGGCCATGCCGAGCGGGTCTTCCTCGTGCAGACGGCCTTCGCCGAGCTGGGCGGGTCCGCCCACGGGCCCGGTGAGATCGCCGAGTTCACCGGACTGGACGACTCCGTCGTCTACCGCATCCTGCAGTCCGGCATCTACCAGCGCATCTTCGAGCGGGTGGACCGCGGCCTCTACCGGCTGCGGACCTCGGCCGCGCAGCTCGCCTTCACCGCACTCGACCACCGGCTCGACGGCGGCATCTCCCAGACGGTGCTCAGCGGACTGCGCACCGCCACCGACGGCGGGCTGGCGTTCCTCTACATGGTGGCCCCGTTCTCCGGCGCCCAACGACAGTGCGTCGACATGGCCGTTGGCGACTCCGACCTCGCGGAGTTGGGCATGACGCCGCGCGACGTGCTGTCCGTGACGCGCTCCCTGCGCACCGGCGCCTCCGGGCGGACGATCCTCGCCTACCTGCCGGAGGTGCTCCAGCAGCGGGTACTGGCCGAGCCCGTACCCGACCAGGCGGGACCCGGCGTCTACCGCGACAACGACGCGCTGCTGGAGTCCCTCGCGGAGGTGCGCGACCTCGGGCACGCGCTCGGGTACGAGGAGTGCATGGCCGGCTGGAACTCCTGCGCGGCGCCGATCATGTGGGACGGCTCGATCATGGGGGCGGTCCTGCTCCTCAAGCAGAAGTCCGTGATGCCGGTGGCTCCCGACGAGGTCGTCGAGGCGGCGAAGGAGGCGGCGGCCGAACTCAGCCGCCACGGAGCGGCCCGCCCGGACGCGGACCAGGCCTGACACACGGCTCACGGCCGCCCGCGCCCGGCCGTGCAGAATGGCGGGGTGCGGCTCGAAGCGATCACCTGGGAACGGCTCACCGACGCGCTCACCGAGCGGCTCGTCGCTACGCCGGCGAAGGACGGGAGCCCCTGGCTGCGGGTGGCCGTCGACGGGGCTCCCGCGGCCTCGCCCGGTGATCTGGCCGACCGGCTCGCCGAGGCGCTGCGGCTGCGCGGGCGGGCGGTGCACAAGGCCGGCACCTTCGGTTTTCTGCGCCCCGCCTCGCTGCGGCTCGAATACGGCCGGGAGGACCCCGACGCCTACCACGACGAGTGGTTCGACCGGCAGGCGCTGTGGCGGGAGGTCTTCCAGCCGCTGGAGCCGGGCGGCACCGGGCGGGTGCTCCCGGACCTGTGGGACCCGGTGGCGGACCGGGCGACCCGCAGCGCGTACGTGGCGCTGCCGCCCGGCGGCGTCCTGCTGCTGCACGGTCCGCTGCTGCTCGGTCACTGGTTTCCCTTCGATCTCTCCGTCCATCTGAAGCTGTCACCGGCCGCGCTCTCCCGCCGCACCCCGGAGGAGGAGCGCTGGACGCTGCCCGCGTTCGCGCGCTACGAGGCCGAGACCCGGCCCGGGGAGGCGGCGGACGTCGTCGTACGGGCCGACGACCCCCGCCGTCCCGCCTGGAGCGGACCGCGGTGAGCGCCGCTCCCGGCAGACCGGCCCGCCCTGGCGCCCGTCCCCACCTGGTCGCCCGGTCTCAGACGAGCTGCCGTATCTCGCCCCGGACGCGGTAGAAGCCGCCCGGGGAGGCCGCCAGGTCATCGACGACATACCGTGCCCCGGGCCGGCGTATGTGGCGCGGGAACTGCACGTTCCAGGACGGTTCATAGCCGTCGGAGACGGCGTGGACCCGCAGCCGGCCGCCTTCCTGGACGCACTCCACCACGATCTCCGAGGCGGCGGCGGACGCCACCGTCCGCACCGTGGCCGACGGGGTGTAGGTGGGCAGCGCGGCGGCCGACTTCACGTCCCGGGCCACCGGGACCGTGCCGGACCGGGCGGCGGCGACGGCCGCGTCACTCGCGTCCACACACACCAGGGACCCGTCGGTGGTGACCATGTACAGCCTCTCGTCCAGATACTGCATCGAGAGCGCCGATCCGCCGCCGGTGCCCAGCTTCCACAGGCGGGTGCCGTCGGCGGCGAAGCAGTACACCGAGGAGGCCGCGTCACCGGCGAAGACATAGCGGCCGCCCGGGGCCGTGGCACAGGAGTACACGGCCGTGTCGCAGTGGTAGGTGGCCTCCGGCGCTCCGCTGTCCTTCGCCAGCCGCTGGACCACGTGCCGGTTCGTGCCGGCGTACACCGCGTCGTCCTCCTGCCAGCCGAACAGCACCGCGCCCCGGACCGGGGTGTGCCACAACTCCCCGCTGCCGTCGGGACGATAGGCGGTCACCCCGCGCTGATGGCCGTGGTAGACGGCGCGTTCGTCCCGCCGCACCATCCAGGCGTGCTCGCCGCTGCTGCGCCGCGACCACTGGTACTCGTCCTCGGGGTCGATCACCGTCAGCCCGCCGTCGCGGTCGGCCACATCGAGGATGCCCTCGCGGATGTCCAGCCAGAAGATGTCGACATCGGGGGCGATGGCGTAGGCGGCGAACGGGAGCTTCGAGGAGAGGTCGTAGACCGTGCCGTCGTCGCAGCCCGCGTAGATCCAGAAGTCGTCCGCGACCAGGCACTTGACGCCGTCGGGGAGCTGATAGCGCGCCAGCACCTCGCCGTCGTGCCCGAGGGTGTGGACATCGCCGTCCTGGTTTCCGACCCAGCAGCGGTCCTCGGCGATGTGAATCCCGAAGGCCGGAGCGCCCGTACGGAAGCGCCACAGCACCGGGGCGACCGCGCGCGCCGTCGACGGTGCGGAGGAGACCTGGCGGCGCGTCACCGGCCGGGCGGCGCGCTGCCCCCGGACCGCCGGCGCGTAGCCCTTGCGGACCTTCTCGCCGACCTTCCTGGCGGCCGCGTCCTGTGCCTTCTGCCGGGTCGGGAAAGTCGAGGTCTGCTGCCGGCCGTCCGCGCCGATGCGGCCGTAGCGCACCGAGACGACCGTGTCCCGCACCGTCACCTCGTAGAACTTGTGGGCGCCGCCGCCCTCGTGCGACAGCTCCAGATACGTCGTGGTTCCGGACACAGCGCTCCCCTCCCCGGGCGGCCCCGACGGCCGTCCCCCGCTGTGAAAAACCGTACGGCCGACCACTGACAACCGGCCGGGAGCGGCCGGCCGCGGACCGCTGACAGCCGCGTGCCGGACGGCGGTTAGCGTGGCCCCGTGACGACTTCATTCCCTGCATCCGACGAGCCCGGCGCGCTGCCCGGCAGCCACGGCCCCACCGCCACCGTGGAGGCCAGGCCGCGCTCCGTCGGCACCGTGACGATGACCTACGCACCGGACCCGGACGGCGACCCGGACCCTGGCGAGATCGTGTGGACCTGGGTTCCCTACGAGGAGAACGACGGCCGCGGCAAGGACCGGCCGGTGCTGGTCGTGGCCCGGGAGACCGGCGGCACGCTGCTGGCGGTGCAGCTGTCCAGCAAGCGCCACAACCACGACCGGGAGTGGGTCCCGATAGGGGCCGGCCCATGGGACCGCGCGGGGCGCGACTCATGGGTGGCCGTGGACCGGGTGCTGCGGGTGCACCCGGCAGGTATGCGGCGCGAGGCCTGCGCCCTGGACCGGGGCCGCTTCAACCTGGTCACCAACCGGCTGCGCGAGCGCCACGGCTGGCGCTGACGGCGCCGGGCCCTCAGGCGGTCGCCAGGGCCAGCAGCTTGGTGACGGTGTTCCAGTTGCGTGCCGTGGCGGTGACCCCCAGTGGGGCCCGGCTCACCGCGTCGGCCAGCTTGGAGCGGCCGATGCCGCCGGGGCAGCACAGGTACAGTTCGCGCCCGATCAGCCGGAACCGGTCGGGCGCGAACCCGGCCGGGTCGAGCGCGTCCAGCCGGGAGGTGTCGGCCGGCACCGCCGACAGGAACGTGACGTGCAGACTCTTGGGCTCCGGCACGGCCTCGGGAAACGGATTCGCGGCTACGGTGGCGGCCAGCTCGTCAGCGGTCCGGACGAGGACCGGCACCGTCAGGCCCAGCTCGGCGGCGATCCCGTCGTGGATCACCCGGGCCGTTGCCTCCGGCGGGGTACCGGGGTCGGCGAAGACGATGTTGCCGGTCTGCAGCAGGACCGAGACGTCCTCGAAGCCCAGTGACGCGGCCAGCTCCAGCTGTTTCGCCTTGGGGAAGGGGTTGTGGCCGCCGACGTTGATGCCGCGGAGCAGAGCGATCTGACGGGACATGACGCGGTCCTTCGTGGGAGCCGGCCCCGGTGAGGCCGGACGGCGGTCGGGGTCAGAAGAGCGGAGCCGGCAGCACACCTTCCAGGGCCAGCAGCAGGCGTTTGGTCTCCAGGCCGCCCCCGAAGCCGCCGATGCCGCCGTCACTGGCCACGACACGGTGGCAGGGGACGACGACCGGCAGCGGGTTGGAGCCCATCGCCGCACCCACCGCACGCGCGGCGCCCGGTTCCCCGACCCGGTCGGCGAGGTCCTGATAGCCGACGACGCTGCCGTAGGGGACGCCGGTGGCCAGGGCGTGCAGGACCCGGGCGGGGAAGCCGGAGGACAGGGACCAGTCCAGGGGGACGGTGAAGGACCGCAGCTCCCCGGCGAAGTAGGCGGTCAGCTCGTCGGCGGCCGTCGTCAGGTGAGGTGTCCCGTCGAGGGGCGGACCGCCGAAGAGCTGCTCCAGACGGGCCAGGGCACTGCGGGTCGTCCGCTCGTCGGCGTGGAAGACGACCTGGACCAGGCCCTCCCGCGTCGCGGCGAGCAGCAGCGGCCCGATGGGGGTGGTCAACCGCCTCCAGGCCCAGTCGCGCCGCGCCGCCGCATCCGGCGCCGCGTCCGGCGGTGTCGCCGGCCCGGAATCCCGCTCTGCATACGTCACCTGTTCAGGGTAGGACGCACCACTGACAACGCGAGGGGGACGGAAGGCGTCCGCGCCTCCCGCCCGTCGCCACCAGGCGCTCAGTCGTTGCTGCGGCCCTCCAGGGCGTCGCGCACGACGTCGGGCTTGTTGGTGATGATGCCGTCGACGCCCAGACCGGCGACCTTCACCGCGACCGCCGGGTCGTCGACGGTCCAGGTGTACAGGTCCAGCTGCCGGCGGTGCGGTCCCCGCAGGCCGTGCACGGCGGCGACGTACTCCTTGGTGACCGCCGTGTGGACGGGGTTGATCTGGTCGCAGTACTTCGCGAACTTCGGGAGGTCGGCGACGGACGGGTTGCCGAGGAAGCCCGTCTTGACGTCCGACCGGAGGGCGTGGACCTTCTTGATGGCGTCGGCGTTGAAGCTCTGCACGATCAGACGGTCCTTCACATGCGCCTTGTCCAGCCAGCCCGCGCGGCGCAGCTCCGTGAGGGTCTGCAGCTCGATGCCGGGATAGAGCTCCGGCGACTTGAGCTCCATCAGGAGACTCTGGTCGTTGTGCTCGACCTCGTCCATGTAGTCATCGAGGGTCGGCACCCGCTCCCCGCGGAACTTCGGCCCGAACCAGCTGCCCGCGTCCAGCTTCTCGATCTCGTCGAGCGTGAAGTCCGAGACGTTCCACGGGGAGCGCCCGGGGAAGACCTGCTCGACGTTGGTCGTCCGGGCGAGCGAGTTGTCATGGAGGATGACCAGCTCGCCGTCCTTGGTGCGCTGTACGTCGTTCTCGACCCACTCGAATCCGAGCCGGTCGGCCGCGTCGATCGCGGCGAGGGTGTTCTCGGGCGCGTACGACGAGGCGCCGCGGTGGGCGACCGTCAGCGGGGTGTGTCCGGCCGGCGCGGCCTGGGCGGCGGTCGGGGAGAGGACGAGCGTGGACAGTCCCATGAGCGCACCGGCGGCAACGGTGGCGACGGGGCGAATACGCATACGGACTCCTCGTGACGTCGTGGACGTGAGCTGACGTGAAGGGACGTGAACCGGTTCGGACGGACAGAGGCTCGCAGCCGGGCCGTAGCGGGAGGCGGTCGTGTGGTGTCCGGGACCTGAACGAGACGTGGCCGGTCTTCCGTGGAGCGTCGCGCAGTTGCAGGATGCCCGGTTCAGCCGTGCCACAGACGTACGCTCCGACGCCGTCCAACTTGCCGGAGCCGCGGCATCCGCGCATCTTGGCCGATGACGCGTCACCCCTCGTGCTTCTGACCGGTTTTGGTCGAACACCTCGCAGGGTGGCCCGGCGCGCCGGGTTCCGGGTACGGGCGGGGCACGCTCACTGACGGGCCGCCAGGCGGGGTGGGGGTGCTTCCCGCCGCGCGCGGGTCGCCGCGCCCCGCCCGGCGTCTCATGGCGGCCCCGGCGTCGCGGCCATCCGCTCCCGCCGGGCACGCCGTCCCGCCCACACCGCCGACCGCCGACCGCCGAAGCGTGGTCCGCGCCCGCCGCGCCCCGCCATCGGTCCTCCGACGCAGGACGCCGCCCACCGCAGGACCCCGCCCGCCCCGCCGCGGGGCCCCGACCACCACCGCCCTTCGGTAGAACCGCAGGTCGGAGCATGAGCACCGCCGGTTGTCAGTGCCGGGTCGTACGGTGGAACCCATGCGGCCCGAATCAAAGATCGAACGCACGGTGGCGCCCTTCGAGGTCGTCAGCCCCTACCAGCCCAATGGTGACCAGCCGGCGGCCATCGCCGAGCTGGAGCGGCGCATCCGCGGGGGTGAGAAGGATGTCGTCCTGCTCGGCGCGACCGGCACCGGCAAGTCGGCGACCACCGCGTGGATGATCGAGAAGCTGCAGCGCCCGACGCTCGTGATGGCGCCCAACAAGACCCTCGCGGCCCAGCTCGCCAACGAATTCCGCGAGCTGCTGCCGAACAACGCCGTCGAGTACTTCGTCTCCTACTACGACTACTACCAGCCCGAGGCGTACGTCCCGCAGTCCGATACGTACATCGAGAAGGACTCCTCCATCAACGAGGAGGTCGAACGGCTGCGCCACTCCGCGACGAATTCCCTGCTCACCCGGCGTGACGTCGTCGTGGTCGCCTCGGTGTCCTGCATCTACGGCCTGGGTACCCCGCAGGAGTACGTCGACCGCATGGTGCCGCTCAAGGTCGGTGACGAGTTCGACCGCGACCAGCTGCTGCGCCGCTTCGTCGACATCCAGTACACCCGCAACGACGTGGCCTTCACCCGCGGCACCTTCCGGGTGCGCGGCGACACCATCGAGATCTTCCCGGTCTACGAAGAGCTGGCCGTGCGCATCGAGATGTTCGGCGACGAGATCGAGGCGCTGTCCACCCTGCACCCGCTCACCGGCGAGGTGATCAGCGACGACCGGGAGCTGTACATCTTCCCGGCCAGCCACTACATCGCGGGCCCCGAGCGCATGGAGAAGGCCATCGCCGGCATCGAGGCCGAGCTGGCGGACAGCCTCGCCACGATGGAGAAGCAGGGCAAGCACCTGGAGGCCCAGCGGCTGCGGATGCGCACCACCTACGACATCGAGATGATGCGGCAGATCGGCTCCTGCTCGGGCATCGAGAACTACTCGATGCACATGGACGGCCGCGAGCCCGGCTCCGCGCCCAACACCCTCATCGACTACTTCCCGGACGACTTCCTGCTGGTCCTCGACGAGTCGCATGTCACCGTCCCGCAGATCGGCGCCATGTACGAGGGCGACGCCTCCCGCAAGCGGACCCTGGTCGAGCACGGCTTCCGGCTGCCGTCCGCCCTCGACAACCGGCCGTTGAAGTGGGAGGAGTTCCTGGAGCGCATCGGCCAGACCGTCTACCTGTCCGCGACCCCGGGCTCCTACGAGCTCTCCCGGGGCGACGGCTTCGTGGAGCAGATCATCCGCCCGACCGGCCTGGTCGACCCGGAGGTGGTGGTCAAGCCCACCGACGGGCAGATCGACGACCTGGTGCACGAGATCCGTACGCGCACGGACAAGGACGAGCGCGTCCTGGTCACCACCCTCACCAAGAAGATGGCGGAGGACCTCACGGACTACTTCCTGGAGCTCGGCATCCAGGTCCGCTATCTGCACAGCGACGTGGACACGCTGCGCCGGGTGGAGCTGCTGCGGGAGCTGCGATCGGGTGAGTACGACGTCCTGGTGGGCATCAACCTGCTGCGTGAGGGCCTCGACCTCCCCGAGGTCTCCCTGGTGGCCATTCTGGACGCCGACAAGGAGGGGTTCCTGCGGTCCGGTTCGGCGCTCATCCAGACCATCGGACGTGCGGCGCGCAACGTCTCCGGGCAGGTGCACATGTACGCCGACAAGGTCACCGCGGCGATGGCGAAGGCCATCGACGAGACCAACCGCCGCCGGGAGAAGCAGCTGGCGTACAACAAGGCGAACGGCATCGACCCGCAGCCGCTCCGCAAGAAGATCGGCGACATCGTCGCCACCCTCGCCCGCGAGGAGATCGACACCCAGGAGCTGCTGGGCACGGGCTACCGCAAGGGCTCCGAGACCAAGGAAGCCAAGGGCAAGGCGCCGGTCCCGGCGCTCGGCGCCAAGGGGGCGAAGGGCAAGGGCGGCAAGGCGGGAGCCGAGCTGACGGACCGTCCCGCCGCCGAACTGGCCGCGCTGATCGAGGAGATGACGGAGCGGATGCGCGCCGCCGCGGCGGAGCTGCAGTTCGAGGTCGCCGCCCGGCTGCGGGACGAGGTGGGTGAACTGAAGAAGGAGCTGCGGCAAATGAGGGAGGCCGGGGTGAAGTAGGCGGGGGGCGGCGCGTCGCCCAGGGGGAGCGCGCGGAGGGTAGGCGGCCGGTCCGTACGGGCGCGCCGCAGGGCATCGCCGCACGTGAGCGCGGTGTGTTCAGCGGACCGGTGTGTTGCAGAAGCGCCACAAAACGCGGGCCTTGTGCATGCCCGGCCCGCCGCCGTGCGTAGGGTCGAAGGGCCGCCGGAAAGCTGGGCGGGGACAGTGACGAGAGAGGGGACGGCGCGTGTCGGTCAATTTGTCCAAGGGGCAGGGCATCAGCCTGCAGAAGTCCGACGGAGGCACCCTGACCGCGGTGCGGATGGGGCTGGGGTGGCGCTCGGCGCCGCGCCGTGGTCTGTTCGGCAGGCGGACCAGCGAGATCGACCTCGATGCCTCGGCCGTGCTGTTCGCCGACAAGAAGCCGATAGACGTCGTCTTCTTCCAGCACCTGGTCAGCGATGACGGCGCGGTGCGGCACACCGGCGACAACCTGGTCGGCGGCGCGGGCCAGGGCGGCGACGACGAGGCGATCCTGGTCGACCTGGCGCGGGTGCCGGTGCACATCGACCAGATCGTGTTCACCGTCAACTCCTTCACCGGCCAGACCTTCGCCGAGGTGCAGGACGCCTTCTGCCGTCTGGTGGACGAGACCACCGGCCAGGAGCTGGCCCGCTACACCCTCACGGGCGGCGGCAACTACACCGCACAGGTCATGTCCAAGGTCCACCGGGTGGGCACCGGCTGGCAGATGACCGCCATCGGCGAGCCCTCCGTCGGCCGCACCTTCCAGGACCTGGTGCCGGCGATCGTGCCGCACCTGTAACCACCACCCTCGCGGCAGCGCGCACCGGGCCGCGCCGCCGCAGTCCCGGGCCCGCCCGGCGTCCGGCCCGGGGAACGCCACCACCTCCAGGGGGAACAACGATGACGGCCGAGCTGGTCCGGGGGCAGAACCATCCACTGGACCGGACCCGGGTGGAGATCCGGGTGGCGGCGGGCGCCCCCGTCGTGGCCGGTGTCACCCTCGGCGACGCGCAGGGCAGGCTCTCCGGCGCCGAGGCGGTGGCCCACCCGGGGCAGCCCCGCCGCACCGGAATCGAGGTTCCCCGCCAGGCGGCCGCCGAGCACCGCATCGCGGTGGATCTCGACGCGCTGGACACGGCCGTCCACCGGGTGAGTGTGCTGCTCGCGCTGCCCGGCGGGACCGGCGGGCCGGCCGCCTTCGGTGCCGCCGCCGCGCCCTCCGTCACGGTCACCGGACTCGACGGCGCCGCCCTCGTCCGCTACACGATCACCGGTCTGGGCTCCGAGTCCGCCGTCGTCGCCGTGGAGCTCTACCGCCGGCAGGACGCCTGGAAGGTGCGCGCCGTGGGCCAGGGCTACGCGGACGGCCTGTCGGCGATGCTGCGTGACCAGGGGCTGCCGCAGGCGGCGGAGCTGGCCGCGGAGATCGAGGAAGCGATCGGGCGGGGGCAGGCCCGCGCGGTCCCCGCCCCCCTGGTGGCCGGCCGGTCCGAACGGCCCGGCACCGGCCCGTCCCCCGGGCCCGCCACTGCGGCTGACGGACCGCCACGTCCCGGAGCCGGAGCCGGGGCCGCGGCCGGGCCCGGGCCCGGAGCGGGGGCGAAGGCCGCCGCCGGCGCCAAGGCCGGAGACCTGCCGCCCGCCCCGGCGGACGGCGGCCCCATCGACTACCGGCACCCCCGCCGACGCGGCACGCCCGCCCCCGCCGCCCCCGCCCCGTCCACCGCGCCACCGGCCGGCCCGCCCCCCTCGGCCGCGGGCCCCTCAGCGCCCGACGGCCCCTCGCTCCCGGTGGCCGGTGACGCCGCCGGCTGGAGCATGGACGAGCGGCTCTACAACCAGGTCTGGGGCATGTTCGAGGACCTGGCACGTTCGGTCGCCGCCTACCGCAGCGCAGCCGACTTCGCCGAGACCCGCCTGGAGCAGGAGCTCGACCGCGCCCTCGCCGACCCGCGCAGCCGCCTCGGCACGGAGGGCGAGGCCGCGCGCGCCGCCGCCCGCGACAGGCACGCCACCCTCGTCACCCAGGCCCGCGCCGCCCTCGACCGTGACCTCGCGCAGCTCACGGCCGAGTCGGAGGTCGTGGAGCCCGCGCTGCCGCCCGCGTTCGCCCGCTGGGACAACCCCGTATGGCAGGGCTACCACGTCCCGCTGGAGCGTCCGATGGCGCTGCGCCTGGGCGATCTGCACCTCCCCGAGGTCCTGGACCTGCGCGTCCCCATGCTGGTCCGGCTCCCGCTGGAGCGCGGGCTGTGGATCGACAGCGGCCCCGACTCCTACACCGGCGGCAGGCCCGGCCCCGAGCGCGACATCGGCCGCCGGGAGCTGCCCGGCGCGCTCACGGACGGGCCGCCCGACGCGGCCGAGCTGCGCCGTCTGGCCATGGAGTCGGCGGTCGCGATCGCCGCCCGGCTGCTCGCCATCCACCCCGCCGGAGAGTTCGCGGTCCAGGTCATCGACCCGGACGGCGCCGCCGGGCCCGCGCTGGCCCCGCTGGTGGAGAGCGGTGCGCTGCCCGCCTTCCCGCTGCCGGGCGCCAAGGGGGTGACCGCGGTCCTGGAGGAGCTGACCCGGCGGGTGGAGCTCGTCCAGATGGCCGTCCGCCATCGCGCCGCGGACCATCTGCCGGCGGATCTCGACACCGCCGAGCAGCTGCTGATCGTGCACGACTTCCCGCACGGCTTCGACGACCGTGCCCTGACCCGGCTCCGCTATCTGGCCGACGAGGGGCCGGCGGTCGGGGTGCATCTGATGCTGGTCGCCGACCGCGCCCAGAGCCGGGAGTACGGCCCGGTCCTGGACCCCCTGTGGCGCTCCCTGCTGCGGATCACCCCGGTGCCCGACGCGCACCTCGCCGACCCCTGGGTGGGCCACGCCTGGACGTACGAGCCGCCGCTCGCCCCGAAGGGCAGTCAGGTGGTACGTCAGGTGCTGGGCCGGCTCGCGGCTGCCCGAAAAGCGCCCTGACCAGCGACTTTACCTTTCTCTTTACTATTCATTGGGCTTCCTTTACGCTTCTTGGTGCGGAGGGGAGTATTCCCACTACGACGTGCCCGTCATCACGGATTGCGAGTGTGACGAGATCCCGGGGCGTCGGCCCCGTCCCCCTAGGGCGGACGGGGCGGAAGAGACCTCCGGCAGCGACGACGCTGTGAGTGCCGTACGACTCTGCCGGAGGAGAGCAGTGGACGTTTCCCTGAACCTGTGGGTGCTGACCATCCTTGGTCTGTGCGCCCTGATAGCCGCCGACTTCTTCATCGGCGGCCGCAAACCGCACGAGGTCTCCCTCAAGGAGGCCGGAATCTGGACCGGTGTCTGGATCGCGCTGGCCGCGCTGTTCGGCCTCGGGCTGCTGCTGTTCGGCGGCACCGCTCCGGCCGGTGAGTTCTTCGCCGGATTCATCACCGAGAAGTCCCTGAGCGTCGACAACCTCTTCGTCTTCGTGCTGATCATGGCGAAGTTCGCGGTCCCGGCGGTCTACCAGCAGCGGGTGCTGATGGTGGGCGTGCTGATCGCGCTGGTGCTACGGGCCGGCTTCATCGGCGCGGGCGCCGCGATCATCGCCAACTTCTCCTGGATCTTCTACCTCTTCGGCGCCTTCCTCATCTGGACCGCGTGGAAGCTCATCAAGGAGGCGCGTGCCGAGGAGGAGGACGAGGAGTTCGAGGAGAACCGCTTCCTCAAGATGGTCGAGAAGCGCTTCCCGTCGACCGACACGTACCACGGCACCAAGCTGTTCATCGTCGAGAACGGCAAGCGGCTGATGACGCCGATGCTGATCGTCATGCTGGCGATCGGCACCACCGACGTCCTCTTCGCCCTGGACTCCATCCCGGCGATCTTCGGCCTCACCCAGGACCCGTACATCGTCTTCACCGCCAACGCCTTCGCCCTGATGGGTCTGCGGCAGCTGTACTTCCTCATCGGCGGACTGCTCAAGAAGCTGGTCCACCTCTCGTACGGCCTGTCGGTGATCCTCGGCTTCATCGGCGTGAAGCTGGTGCTGCACGCCCTCCACGAGTCCGGGGTGCCCGTCCCGGAGATCTCCATTCCGGTCTCGCTGGGCGTCATCTGCGCCGTCCTGGTCGTCACGACCCTCACCAGCCTGCGGGCCTCCAAGAAGCAGGCCGCGGCCGAGGAGGCCACGGCCAAGGAGCGCATCGACGCCTGAGGCCGGCTCACGGCCCCGGAACGGCGTCCGCGGCGCCCGGTTCCCGCTCCCCTCCGGAGCGGGGCCGGGCGCCGCCGCCGTGTACGGGCGCGCACCCGTCAATACGTCACCGTGATCCGCCGCGCCACCCCGTCGACCCGCACCGCGCCGCCGTAGGGGATCACCAGCTGCGGATCGGTGTGCCCGAGGTCGACGTCGAAGACCGCGACGGTCTCCGGGGCGTACGTGTCCAGCGCACGGAGCACCGCCGCACGCTGCTCGCGCCGGTAGGCCTCCTTCGCCGGGCCGGGGAGCGGCTGGGACAGCGACCACGCCTTGGGACGGCCCATCAGCAGCGCCGGGAACTTCCGCAGCAGACCGCGCTCACCCATGCTGCGCAGCACGAAGTACACGTCGTCGGCCTTCGGCAGCTCCTCGCAGGTCTCCAGGAACAGCACACAGCCGTCGTACGCGGCAGCCTCCTGGATCTCACGGTCCGCCATCAGCATCCAGGACAGCACCTCGATGCCGCCGCCCCAGCTGGGGCCCTCCACCACCCGTTCCGGCCCGTACCACCACCAGCCCTCGCCCGGCCACGCGGCGGGCTCGGCGGCGAAGGTCTCCGGGTCGTCCCAGTCGCCGTTCTCGTCGCCGTAGTGCTCAGCGGGCCGCAGTTCGTACGGGCCCTCGGTGAACAGCGCGGCGCGCAGCGAATCCGCGGTGAGCGGGTGCATCGCCCCGGGGCGGCCCAGTTCGCACATCACCGTGGCGCCGTGGAAGCCGACGATGCCGGTGTTCCAGAGGTAGGCCAGCAGGTTGGTGTTGTCGCTGTAGCCGAAGAACGGCTTGGGGTGGGCGCGGAACACCTCGCGGTCCAGATGGGGCAGCACGGTGAGCTGGTCGTCACCGCCGATACTGGCGAAGACGGCGGCGATGTCCGGGTCCGTGAACGCCGCATGGAGATCGGCGGCCCGCTCCTGGGGGCCGGCGCCCCACTTGCGGGTGGTCGGGTACTCGACCGGGATCAGCCCGAAGTCCTTCTCCAGCCGGGCCAGACCGAGTTCGTACGGCCTCGGGAACAGGTGCGGAAGCCCCGAGGAGGGCGAGAGCACGGCCACCCGGTCGCCCGGGCGTGGCTTGGGCGGGTGACGGAGGGCGGAGGCGGGCGGTGTCGGTATCGGCATGATGTGAGATTAGGGGCCGCCGGGCGGACCGGCAGCCCCATTTCCCGTTGCCGGACGCGGCGTACGGTCCGCCGCGTCCCCCGTCCGGTGTGTTACCAGCCGCGCTCGCGCCACTGGGCGAGCTGCGGGCGCTCCGCGCCGAGCGTGGTGTCGTTGCCGTGCCCCGGATAGACCCAGGTCTCGTCGGGCAGTTCACCGAAGAGCTTGTGTTCCACGTCGTCGATGAGACGGGCGAAGTTCTCGGCGCTGCCGAAGGTGTTGCCGACGCCCCCGGGGAACAGGCAGTCCCCGGTGAACAGGTGCGGGGCGCCGTGCGGGTCGTCGTAGACCAGCGCGATGCTGCCCGGGGTGTGCCCGACCAGATGACGCGCGGTCAGTTCGACCCGGCCGACGGTGAGGGTGTCACCGTCCTCGAGCAGCACGTCCGTCGGGACGGGGACGCCCTCGGCGTCGTACCGCCCCGCACAGGTCCGCGCGCCGGTCGCGTCGACGATCTCGCGCAGCGCGCCCCAGTGGTCACCGTGCCGGTGGGTGGTGACCACGGAGCCGATACCGCTGTCGCCGATCAGTGCGAGAAGGGTGCGCGGCTCGGCGGCCGCGTCGATCAGCAGTTGCTCATCGGTCGCCCGGCACCGCAGCACATAGGCGTTGTTGTTCATCGGACCGACCGCGACCTTGGAAATCATCAGGTCGGTCAGCTCGTGCACGTCGGCCGGTCCGCCGACCTTCACTGCTCCGCTGTAGCCCATGGGACCACTCTAAAGCGGCGGTACGGCGGGCAGCTCGCAGCCGTGGCTGTCCAGTTTGCCGCCGTCGCCGCGGCCGGTGAGCCAGCCGACCAGGGCGGCCGCGGAGCCCGTCACCACCAGCGGTGCGGCGCCGGCCTCCGGCCCGGTGTCCGGGCGGCCGGTGCGCCACCGGCGGCCGTCGTCGGCCCGCAGCTCCAGCGGGGGCAGCTCCGGGTGCCCGGCGAACTTCACCGAGCAGAGGAAGTACAGCTCCCGGTCGACGAAAGCGGGCGACAGCTGGTCGACGGTGTGGCCGACGCCGAGGTCGACATGGTGCAGTTCGAGTTCGGTCAGCCGGCGCAGCGGCAGCCGGTCGGCCCGCTCGACCACGCCGTTGCGCATCTCCACCTCGAAGGCCCACCGCCCCTCCGGCAGTGCCTCCATCGCCGCGTCGAACCGCGCGGCGGTCTCCCGGAGATCCTCCAGCTGCGCCGCGAGCGGACGGCCGGCGCCCCGCTCGATGTCGCGCTCTCGCACCTCGGCACTCGCGTACATCGGGGTCCGCACGTCGGTTCGCGCCCAGGTGAGGAGATTGCCCAGCGCGTCCGCGTTGCGCGCCAGATGGGCGAGGACATGGCCGCGGGTCCATCCGGGGAGCAGCGACGGCTCGCCGATCGCCGCGTCGTCGAGCTTGCTCACCGAGACCAGGAGCCGGTCGGTGGCCTCGCGGACGGCGGCCACATCGTGCGGGAAGTCAGACGGGGTGAGGGTCATGGTCCGACGCTAGCGCCGTCGCGGCGGCTTCGGGAGTCGGCCGGCGCCGGGTGGGGCGTACGCGGGTGGGGCGGGCGGCGCGTTCCAGCCGTCCCGGACGGCCGGTCCGCGCCACCCGCCGTGCTGGTCAGGCCGCCGCACCGTCCGGGGCACCGAACCAGGTCCGGAGCGCCGCGGTCAGCTCGTCCGGGGAGCCGGGGCCGTCGGAGTCCGCCGCCCAGGCGGTGCAGCCGTCCGGCCGCACCAGCAGACCGGTCAGGCCGGGCCGCCCGGGGCAGCCGGCGGTGACCACCCGCACCCGGCCGTCGTAGCCCGCGGCGGCCGCGCGCACCCCGGGGTCACCGGCCAGGTCGAGCAACAGCCCGTGCCCGTCGTGCAGATGGTCGGCGAGCCGGGTGCCATCGGAGAGTTCCAGGTCAGGGGCGCTGCGGCCGGTCAGCGGATGCTCGCCGGGAAGGTCGTGGCGCTGCCCGACACCGGAGATCTTCTTGGCGAAGAAGGTGGTGGCGGTGACCGTCCCGGCCAGCTCCGCGATCACCCCGCGCAGCGCCCGGGCGTGTGACTCCGGCCGCATCAGGGCGACTTGGGCCCGGGTCCACTCCAGCACCCACGCGCCCAGGGGGTGCCGCTCGGCGGTGTACGTGTCGAGCAGCCCCGCGGGCGCGTGGCCGCGGACCGTGGCGGCCAGCTTCCAGCCGAGGTTCATCGCGTCACCGAGGCCGAGGTTCAGCCCCTGGCCGCCGAACGGCGAGTGCACATGGGCCGCGTCACCGGCCAGCAGGACCCGTCCGGAGCGGTAGTCGGGCACCTGGCGCGCGTTGTCCGTGAACCGGGTCGCCGAGAGCACCTTGTGGACCCTCACGTCCGGCACCCCGGATACCCTGCGCAGCGACTCCTCCAACTCCTCGGCGGTGACCGGGGCTTCACGGTCCGTGGGCGGCCCGTCGAACTCCACGGTGAGAATCCGGCCGGGCAGCGGTCCGTGCGCGTACGTCCCGGCATCCGTCCAGTTCCAGCCCGCCCCCAGCTCCTCGGCGCCGGTCATCTCCACCAGGGCCTGACGTCCGGTGATCCCGGGGGCCGTGCCGGGGAACGGGAAGCCGGCGAGCCGGCGGACGGTGCTGCGGCCGCCGTCGCAGCCGACCAGCCAGCCGGTGCGCAGCGTGCCGTCCGAGGCGTGTACGTGTACGCCGTCCTCCCCGGCGTCGAAGCCGGTCAGGGTCACCCCGCGGCGCAGGTCGACGCCCAGTTCGGCGGCGCGGGCGCCGAGCAGCCGCTCCAGGGCCTCCTGCGGTACGAGGCCGACGTCGGCGGCGGGTCCGTGGCCGTCGAAGTCCGGGTCGGCCTCGTCCAGCAGATCACCGCGCAGCATGATGCCCGCGAAATGCCCGGCGAACTTCGGTGGCTGCCGCACCGTGGAGGCCCCGGCGGCCTGCCGCTGCTTCAGGAACGCGCTGAACCTCTCGAAGGTCTCGCGCTGTGCCTCCGCCAGTGCGGGCAGCATCCCGCGCCGGTAGAAGGCCTCCGAACTGGGGGAGTTGATCGCCCCTGCCTTGATCGTCGTGTCCACTTCGGTCAGCCGCTCCAGGACGATCACCGGGACATCGGCCAGGGCGAGTTCGCAGGCGAGCAGCAGCCCCACCGGGCCGCCCCCCGCCACCACTACGTCTGCGTCATGCGTCATGGACAGAAGTGTAGTGACTAAAAAATTTGGTCGACTCAAAGCTGGCTAAAATCCAGCCATGGTGGATGAGGGACGGCGCGGCGGTGAGCGGGCCGCGGACGGTGGGCGGAAAGCGGGCGGCGAGGGGCTGCGGGGGCGGCGGCCGGAGACCGGCTTCGCGGTGGAGGAGGAGCGGCTGACGCTCCGTGAGCGCAAGAAGCTGCGCACCCGGCAGCGGATCTCCGGCGAGGCCACCCTGCTGTTCATCCAGCGCGGCTTCGACAACGTCACCGTCGCCGAGGTGGCCCGCGCCGCCGAGGTGTCGACCATGACGGTCTTCAACTACTTCCCGCGCAAGGAGGACCTCTTCCTCGACCGGATTCCCGAGGCGCAGGAGCTGATCGCCCGTGCCGTCCGGGAGCGCGGCGCCGACGAGTCGCCGCTCGCCGCGCTGCGCCGGCTGGTGCTCGGCCTGCTGGCGGAGCGGCATCCGCTGGGCGGGGTGGGGGAGGGGTTCGAGCACTTCTGGCGCACCGTGCTGGACTCACCGGCGCTGCGGGCGCGGGGGCGGGAGGCGGTCGAGGGGACGGAGGGCGTCCTCGCCGGGCTGCTCGCCGAGGCCGCGGGCGGCGCGGCGGACCGCCCCGGTCAGGACGCCCGGCTGGGCGCGGCGCTGATCGTCGCGGCGATCCGGGTGGCGTACGTCGGCGCCGCGGACCGGCAGCTCGGGGGTGACCTGGCGGACGAGGTGGCCGTTGAGCAGGCGGAGGTGCTGCGGCGGACGTTCGATGCGCTGGAGCGGGCGCTGCCCGGCTTCGCTTGACGACGGCGTTTCCGCAGCGTACGGGCGTGCGGTGGGGCGGGAAGATTGTGGGGCCGCCACACGTTCGGGTGAACAGGGCTTGCGAGTCCGGCAAATCGAATGTGCGTGCTATAAGCTCGTGAGTGGCATCCCGAAGACAGTGCCGCGGCGGGCCCCATACCCTGGGCGGGGCTCCGCTCCGCTTCGCCGCCTCTGCTCACCCACCGAGCGGCGGGCGCGGAGTCGCGGCTCCCGCCCCCTCCAAGAAAGGTGCCGACCGGCGTGGCCGACCGTCTCATCGTCCGTGGCGCTCGCGAGCACAACCTCAAGAACGTCTCGCTCGACCTCCCCCGTGACTCCCTCATCGTCTTCACGGGGCTCTCCGGGTCGGGCAAGTCCTCGCTCGCCTTCGACACGATCTTCGCCGAGGGGCAGCGGCGCTATGTCGAGTCGCTCTCCTCCTACGCCCGGCAGTTCCTCGGGCAGATGGACAAGCCCGATGTGGACTTCATCGAGGGCCTGTCCCCCGCGGTGTCGATCGACCAGAAGTCGACGTCCCGCAACCCGCGCTCGACGGTCGGCACGATCACCGAGGTCTACGACTACCTCCGGCTGCTCTTCGCCCGGATCGGCAAGCCGCACTGTCCCGAGTGCGGACGGCCGATCGCCCGGCAGTCGCCGCAGGCCATCGTCGACAAGGTGCTCGAACTCCCCGAGGGCAGCCGCTTCCAGGTGCTCTCCCCGCTGGTGCGCGAGCGCAAGGGCGAGTTCGTCGATCTCTTCTCCGACCTCCAGACCAAGGGCTACAGCCGGGCCCGGGTCGACGGGGAGACCATCCAGCTCTCCGAGCCGCCGAAGCTGAAGAAGCAGGAGAAGCACACCATCGAGGTGGTCGTCGACCGCCTCACCGTCAAGGACAGCGCCAAGCGGCGGCTGACCGACTCCGTCGAGACCGCCCTCGGACTCTCCGGCGGCATGGTCATCCTCGACTTCGTCGACCTGGACGCCGACGACCCGCAGCGCGAGCGGATGTACTCGGAGCATCTGTACTGCGCCTACGACGACCTCTCCTTCGAGGAGCTGGAGCCCCGCTCCTTCTCCTTCAACTCGCCCTTCGGCGCCTGCCCGGACTGCACCGGCATCGGCACGCGGATGGAGGTCGACCCCGAGCTGATCATCCCCGACGAGGACCGCTCCCTCGACGAGGGCGCCATCCACCCCTGGTCGCACGGCCACACCAAGGAGTACTTCGGCCGCCTGGTCGGCGCGCTGGCGGACGCCCTCGGATTCCGTACGGACATCCCCTGGGCCGGGCTGCCGGCCCGCGCCAAGAAAGCCCTGCTGAACGGCCACAAGACCCAGATCGAGGTGCGCTACCGCAACCGGTACGGCCGCCAGCGGGCCTACACGACCCCCTTCGAGGGCGCCGTCCCGTTCGTCAAGCGGCGGCACTCCGAGGCGGAGAGCGACAGCAGCCGGGAGCGCTTCGAGGGCTATATGCGCGAGGTGCCCTGCCCGACCTGTGAGGGCACCCGCCTCAAGCCGATCGTGCTCGCCGTCACGGTTCAGGAGCGGTCGATCGCCGAGGTCGCGGCCATGTCGATCAGCGACTGCGCCGACTTCCTGCGGGAGATGAAGCTCACCGCGCGCGAGAAGAAGATCGCCGAACGGGTCCTCAAGGAGGTCAACGAGCGGCTGAAGTTCCTGGTCGACGTCGGCCTGGACTACCTCTCGCTGAACCGCGCGGCCGGCACCCTCTCCGGCGGTGAGGCCCAGCGCATCCGCCTCGCCACCCAGATCGGCTCCGGCCTGGTGGGCGTGCTCTACGTCCTGGACGAGCCGTCGATCGGCCTGCACCAGCGCGACAACCACCGGCTCATCGAGACCTTGGTGCGGCTGCGCGACATGGGCAACACCCTGATCGTCGTCGAGCACGACGAGGACACCATCAAGGTCGCCGACTGGGTCGTGGACATCGGCCCGGGCGCCGGTGAGCACGGCGGCAAGGTCGTGCACAGCGGCCCCATGAAGCAGCTGATGGCCAACAAGGAGTCGATCACCGGCCAGTACCTGTCCGGCAAGAAGGCCATCGCGACACCGGACATCCGGCGGCCCGCCGACCCGGCGCGGCAGCTGACGGTGCACGGCGCGAAGGAGAACAACCTCCGCGACATCGACGTCTCCTTCCCGCTCGGGGTGTTCTCCGCCGTCACGGGCGTCTCCGGCTCCGGCAAGTCGACGCTGGTCAACGACATCCTCTACACCCACCTCGCGCGCGAGCTGAACGGCGCCAAGTCGGTGCCCGGCCGGCACACCCGGGTCGCCGGCGACGACCTGGTGGACAAGGTCGTGCATGTCGACCAGTCGCCGATCGGCCGCACCCCCCGCTCCAACCCGGCCACCTACACCGGCGTCTTCGACCATGTCCGCAAGCTGTTCGCGGAGACGATGGAGGCCAAGGTCCGCGGCTACCTGCCGGGACGCTTCTCCTTCAACGTCAAGGGCGGCCGCTGCGAGAACTGCTCCGGCGACGGCACCATCAAGATCGAGATGAACTTCCTGCCGGACGTGTACGTGCCGTGCGAGGTCTGCCACGGCGCGCGCTACAACCGGGAGACCCTGGAGGTCCACTACAAGGGCAAGTCCATCGCCGAGGTGCTGGACATGCCCATCGAGGAGGCCCTGAGCTTCTTCGAGGCGGTGCCGACCATCTCCCGGCATCTCAAGACGCTCAACGAGGTCGGCCTCGGCTATGTCCGGCTCGGGCAGTCCGCGCCGACGCTCTCCGGCGGTGAGGCGCAGCGCGTCAAGCTGGCCAGCGAGCTCCAGAAGCGCTCCACGGGCAGCACGGTCTACGTCCTCGACGAGCCGACCACCGGTCTGCACTTCGACGACATCAGCAAGCTGATCAATGTGCTGTCCGGCCTGGTCGACAAGGGCAACACGGTGATCGTCATCGAGCACAACCTCGATGTGATCAAGACGGCCGACTGGGTCATCGACATGGGCCCCGAGGGCGGCAACGGCGGCGGTCTGGTCGTCGCCGAAGGCACCCCGGAGGACATCGCGTCCATCCCGGCCAGCCACACCGGCAAGTTCCTGCGGGAGATCCTCGGCGACCGCGTCAGCGATGCCGCGCCGGTGAAGGCCTCCGCCAGGAAGCCGGCGGCCAAGAAGACCGCAGCGAAGAAGACCGCAGCCAAGAAGACCACGGCCCGGACCCGCCGGTCCTCCTGACACCAACGGGCCGCTACTGCCGGGCCGTCACCGCTCTCCGTACGACGGGGGCGGTGACGGCCCGTCGTGGTGAGGGGCGGCGCGGCGCGCCCTCCGCCTACGCCACCAGCTCCGCCGCGAACGGCGGCTCCGCGCCCGCCCGTGAGCAGGTGACGGCGGCCGCGCGGGCGGCGAAGCGCAGGATGTCGTGCCAGTCCCCGGCGCCGAGGGCGGCGAGGGCGGTGCGCGAGAGGGCGTCGTGGGTGTCCAGACGGTGCAGCAGCGCGGCGTTGACCGTGTCGCCGGCACCGATCGTGTCGACCACGGTGATCCGTTCCCCGGGCACCGTCAGCTCCCCGCCGCCCGCTGTCAGCACCGTCAGACCGTCCCCGCCATGGGTGAGGACGATCGCCGCGGGCCCCGCCGCCAGCCACTCCTTCGCCGCCGCGAGGACCGCGTCCCGGCCCCCGCCCACGGCACCGCCCGGCCCCTCCCCGGCCCCGGACAGCCACAGCGCGTCCTCCTCGGAGAGCTTCAGCAGCGCGACATCGGGGAGCCAGGAGCGGAAGCGAGCCCGGTAGGCGTCCGCGTCGGGGATCAGACCGGGCCGGATGTTGGGGTCGAGCGCCGTGAAGACGCCACGCCGGGCCTCACGGCGCAGCAGCGACTCATACGCGCTCGCCCCCGGCTCCAGGACGAGCGAACAGGTGCCCAGGGAGAGCGCGCGGGCCGCGGCGGGCAGCGCGGGCGGCAGGGCGAAGAGCCGGTCGGCGGTGCCGTCGGCGTAGAAGCCGTAGCCCGCCGACCCGTCCGGGCTGATGTCCGCCACGGCAAGGGTGGTCGGCTCACCGCCGCGCTGCACCAGCGCGGTGTCCACACCGCTGCCGCGCAGTCCGTCCAGCAGCGCCTCGCCGAAGGCGTCGGTCGAGATCCGGGAGCAGAACGCGGCGGGGGAGCCCAGCCGCCCCAGCGCGACCGCGGTGTTGTACGGGCCGCCGCCGCGCCGCGGCAGCAACGCAGGCAACGAGCCGTCCGGGGCGGGCACGCCCTCCCGGTCGGAGGCGGGCGGGAGAGGGCTCTGCGGGCTGGGGACGAGGTCGATCAGCGCCTCGCCGGCGACGACGATCACGGGGTGCGGTTCCTTTCCTGGGCGGCCTGGGGTGCGGCCGGGCGCATGGCCGGGGCGGGTTCGGCGCAGCCGCACGACGTGCGGTGCACAAAGGTGCAGGGGAGACGGAGGGTGCGCGGGGGCCGCCCCGGGTCCTCCAGGCGCTCCAGCAGCAGCCGGACCGCCGCCGCCCCGAGGTCCTTGCTGGGCTGGGCGATAGCGGTCAGCCGGGGCGTGAACAGGTCCGCCCACGAGAAGTCGTCGAAGCAGGCCAGCGCGGTGTCGCGGGGCACCTCCCGGCCCAGCTCGCGCAGCGCCCGCAGTGCGCCGATGGTCATCGCGTTGTTCGCGGTGACGATCGCGGTGGGCGGTTCGGCCGCGGCGAGCAGCTGCCGGGTGGCGTCCTGGGCGCCCGCCGCCTCGGAGCTGCCGCCGGTGAGGAGTCCGGGCACGTACGGCAGACCGCGGGCGCGCAGCCCCGCGCGGTAGCCCTCGACCCGCTCGGTCGTGGTGCTCAGCCCGGGCAGCCCCGCCACCAGGCCGATCCGGGTGTGCCCCAAGTCGGCCAGATGCTCGACGAGTTGACGTACCGGCCCGGTGTTCTCGGCACACACCTGGTCGTGCTCGTCGCCGACCAGCCGGTCCAGGAAGACGGCCGGCACCTCGCGCCGGGTCAGGTACTCCACCATCTCCCCGGGCTCCGCGGACGGCGCGACGATCACCCCGTCCACCCGCCGCTCGTGCAGCAGCTGGACGACCGTGCGCTCATGCCGCGGGTCGTCGTGCGGATCGGCGATCAGCAGGCTGTAGCCGGCCGCCAGGGCACCGGCCTCGACGCCCTGGAGGATCTCGGTGAAGTACGGGTTGCTGATCGCGGAGACCGCCAGGCCGATCGAGCGGGTACGGGAGGTGACCAGCGAGCGGGCCAGGGTGTTGTGGGTGTAGCCGAGTTCGTCGATGGCGCCGAGCACCGCGGCGCGGGTGCCGGGGCGCACCGGCCGGGTCCCGTTCAGCACATGCGAGACCGTGGCGACCGAGACCCCCGCCCGCCGCGCCACATCCACCATCGTCGTCATCAGGCTCTTCCTCCCGCGTGTGCGGCACCACGGTGGTGCCCCGCCCTCCAGGGCCGTCCCGCGAACGCGACCACACTACGAGCCTCCGGCCGTATACGTAAACGCTTACGCAAGCGTTTACGCGCTGCCTCCCTCTCCTCACGGAGCGCGTAAAGCGTTCGCCCGGCCGGCGTCCCCGGTGGCAGGGTGCGGCCATGGAACATCCAGGTGCCATGGATCAGGCGGAGGTCCTGCTCATCGGGGGACGCGCCGGGGTCGGCAAGACGACGGTGGGCTGGGAGATCTCCGCGCTGCTGCGCGCCGCGACGGTTCCGCACTGCGTCATCGAAGGCGACTTCATGGGGCAGGCCCACCCCGCGCCGGAGGGCGACCCCCACCGCAAGAAGATCGCCGAGCGCAACCTCACGGCGCTCTGGTCGAACTACGCCGAACTCGGCTACCGCCGTCTGATCTACACGAACACCGTCAGCGTGCTGACGGACAACGAGGGGATGTTCCGGCGCGCCATGGGGCGGGACGTCAGGCTCGTCCGGGTGCTGCTCACCGCGTCCGACACCACCACCCGCGAGCGGCTCACCGGCCGGGAACTCGGCTCGGAGCTGGCGCACGAGCTGCGGAGCAGCGCCCGTAAGGCGCGGATGCTGGACGAGCGGGCCCCTGCGGACGCGGTGCGGGTGGCGACGGACGGGCGTTTCGTCGGCGACATCGCGCGCGAGGTGGAGGCGGCGGCCGGCTGGCTGACGGGGGCCGGAAGCCGGTGACCCGTCGGCTCGGCGGCCTCCGTCGCGGCCGTGCCTCAGGAGCCGGCTGACGGGAGGGGAGCCGGGCGTCCGGCCCGGGCGGAAGCGGAACGATCTGTGCCGGTATCGTCGGGAGCCGTCCGCCGCCGACGCCCTCGCCCCCTGACCCCTGGAGCAGCCATGAGCCAGTCCCCCGACCGCCGAACCGTGCTGCGGGGGGCCGCGCTCGCCGGGGCCGCCGGCTTCGGACTGGCGGCCTGCTCACCGGGGGACTCGGGCGCGAACGCCTCGGCGGCGCCCGACGAGCCGGTCGACCTCGGGGCCGCCGCCGAGGTACCGGTCGGCGGCGCCAGGCTCTACCGGGAGGACCGGCTCGTGGTGTCGCAGCCCGCCAAGGGCACCTACAAGTGCTTCAGCGCCAAGTGCACCCACGCCGGCTGCATCCTGTCCGACGTCGAGAAGAAGGAGGGCAGCTGCCCCTGCCACGGCAGCCGCTTCGACGTCACCACCGGCGAGGTCATCCAGGGCCCGGCGACCGAACCGCTGCCCGAGGTCCCGGTCAAGGCCAGGAACGGCAAGCTGATCGCGGGCTGAGGCGCCGGGCCGTCCGCACCGGCGGACTCACCCCCAGTCCCAGGCGATGCCCAGTATTCCGGGTCGTACCCCCTGCTCCACGAGGTGCACGGCGCGGTGCGGCCCGCCGAGCGTCAGCTCCCGCTGACCGCTGCGCGGTGCGCCCGCGGAGGTCTGGGCGAAGCGGCGGCAGCGCACCGGCAACGCCGCCTCGTCGAAGCGCACCTGAAGGACGTACTGCCCGCCGGAGAAGCTGAAACCGCGCAGGTACTCGGTGCTCGGACCACCGCTGCCGTCCTCGAAGACATAGCCGAAGACATGGGTGTCACCGGCCCGCAGCCGGGCGTCGAAGAGCAGCTCGGCGACCACCACCCCGGTCTCGGCGTGCCCGCGGACCCGGCCCAGCCGGCAGTTCTCCGCGGCCCGCACCCGCACCCGGGACGTCTCACAGCCCGACTCGCCCCGGTGGATGGCGACATAGCGGTCCACGCCGTCCCGGTGGGCCCGGACCACCTGGAGCGATTCACGGGCGAGGAGCTGACGTCCCGCCCCGATGGCGACCCGTTCGTGATGGCCCACGGTGTGCAGCCCGCCGTCCACGGGCGTCTCCAGCTCGGCGAACAGCTGCTGCAGCGCGGCGGAGGGCGCCACCAGGGAGCGGTACGAGCGGGCTGGCGGCCGCTCGGTCTCCGGGCGGGCGGTGCCCTCGGGCACGAGCAGCCGGTGCAGCGAGCGCGCGGGCAGGTCCAGGACCTCCTCCAGGGCCCGCACCGCGCGCAGCGACTCGGGGCGCTGCGGCCGCCGGGCCCCCTGCTGCCAGTAGCTCAGGCTGGTCACGCCGATGGTGATGCCGCGCTCGGCGAGCTTGTGCTGGACGCGGGTGAGGGCGAGCCCGCGCACGGTGAGCGCGGAGCGCAGCGCGAGATGGAACGGGCCGGTCTGCAGCAGCTGGGCCAGCTCGGCCGACTGCGGAGAGTTCTGTGCCATTGCCTCATTCCTCCGCGCGCGGGTGAACGTTCACAACCGGATCGCGCGCTGCACACGCTGCCTGTCTGTTCACTGCAGTACGCCGGGCACCGGCCGTTCACATCCGGGCCCGTCCGTCCACACCCCCATGTGCTTCCGCATTGAAGCGTGTTGACCTGCCTGCGACAACACTTGATGCTCCTCAACAGCATCCGGATGCGCTCCTCTCACCCCTCACCCCCCATGTCAGGGAGGAACGCCATGACCCGTGCACCCCACGCACGCCGTTCCCGCCGCAGAGGACTGCCGGCCGCGGCGCTCGCCGCCGCCGCACTCACCCTGCTCACCGGCGCGACCGTCGCCTCGGCCGCGCCCCGCACGCCCCCGGCGCACACCGCTGTCGCGGCCGCCGCGCCCCGCCTCGCCGCCAACCGCCTCAACCTCTCCATGCAGGCCCAGGAGAACACCAACTGGTGCTGGGCCGCCTCCGGCAACACCATCGCGACCTGGTACGGCAGGAACTACAGCCAGAACCAGTTCTGCAACGCCGCCTTCAACCGTCAGCAGGGCACCACCTGTCCCAACGACCAGGCCACCCTCGGCAATGTGCAGACCGCCCTCAACTGGATGGGCATCAACTCCGGCTCCTATGTGTCCGGCCGGCTCCGCAACGACACCGTACGGAGCGAGATCGACGCCGGCCGGCCCGTCGAGACCCGTATCCAGTGGTCCTCCGGCGGCGGCCATATGCACGTGGTTTATGGCTATGACACAGATCGAAACTGGATTTACTGGGGTGATCCCTGGGCGACCAACTCCCGCTACAACTGGGGCGATTTCGACTACTACGCGAACGGAAGCACCTTCTCCTGGACGCACTCCCTGTACCGGATAGGAGCCTGAGGCCATGACGAAGCGCACCGCCGTCCGCACCACCCTTCGCGCCGTCGCCGCAGGAGCGTTCGCGACCACCCTCACCGGCCTGGCCCCGCATGCCGCACTGGCCGCACCCGTCCCCGCGCCACCGGCCCCGGCCCGCGCGAGCGTCGCCGCCGCCCGCGAGGCGGCCACCGCCCCCGCGACGCGGGACACCCTCGCCCGCTTCTTCGCCGCCGACCGCAGGCGCGCCGGTACACAGGCCATGACCCCCGGCGCCGCGCACCGGGCCCCGCGCATCGAGGGCGGCACCGTCCCCGTCTACGTCCTGTCACCGGACTTCGTGCGCGGCAGAAGCACGGCTCCCGTGGCCCGCCTGGAGTTCCTCGCCAGCAAGGCCGTCGCCGCCGACGGCCGCACGGCCTCCGTGTGGACCGTGCGGCGGGGCACCGCCTGGAAGGTCGTCAACATCGCCGACGGCGACGACGAGACCCGCTACACCGCGGCCGGGGCCGCGCGGGGCGGCACGGTCTTCCGGGAGCCGCAGACCGACGCCTGGTACGTCCAGCGCGGCGACCGGATCGAGCCGCTGGACCCCGACGCCCGCAAGGCCGTCGGGGTGCACGGCACCACCGTCGCCGCCTACCGGAAGCGGGTGGCGAAGGCCTACGGGGACAAGCTGCTGGGCTCCGCGTACGACCGGCGCGGCGAGGCCGGCGGCTACGGGCCGGAGGCCGCCGGGGAGCCGCAGGCCGAGCCGGTCCGGACCCAGCAGCCCGTCACGGCAGGCGCGTTCACGGACGACAGCCTGCCGGTGACCGCGGCCACCACCGTGGCGGGCGCCGCCGCCCTGCTGGCCCTGGGCCTGTCCACCGCGGCGGCCTTGCGCCGACGACGCATCGGCTGACGGGGGCGGGCGCCTGCCCGTCGGCTGCTCTTCGCGGGGGCTTGTGCGGCGGCGTCCGCGCGATGGCGGCTGTGTGACGGCGCCGGTGTGATGGCACCTGTGCGGCGGCGCCCGTGCGGGTGTCCCCGTGCTGCCGTCCGTGCGGGCGCTCGGGTGGGCATACGGGGCAGCCTCGCCCGGTGGCCTCGCCCTCGGTATCGGCACCGGCATCGGCAGCGCGGGTCTGCCGCCCGTTCTGCCGCAGCCCGTGCGGGCACACGGGCGGCGAGCAGGGCTTCCCCCGCCCCCTCCCCCTCTCCCCCTTCGGGGGAGGGGGCGGGGGGTGGGTTCGGGGGTGGGGGGGGAGCAGAGCCGCCCCGCGAACCACCCCTCCCCACCAGCCCGCCCCACCCCCTTGCCCCCGCCCTCGCTCCGCCATCACCCCGCCCTCGCTCCGCCCGCCACCCGCCCCCTCCCGCCCGGTGACGAGCACAGTCCGGCGACCGTGATTGTCAGTGGCGGTCAGTAGGGTGGTGTGCATGGCAGACCCCAGCAGCTATCGACCCAAGCCGGGACAGATCCCCGACTCGCCGGGGGTCTATAAGTTCCGCGACGAACACGGCCGGGTCATCTACGTCGGCAAGGCCAAGAGCCTGCGCCAGCGCCTGGCCAACTACTTCCAGGACCTGGCCGGACTCCATCCGCGTACCCGCACGATGGTCACCACCGCCGCCTCCGTGGAGTGGACCGTCGTCACCACCGAGGTCGAGGCGCTCCAGCTCGAATACACCTGGATCAAGGAGTTCGACCCCCGGTTCAACGTCAAGTACCGCGACGACAAGAGCTATCCGTATCTCGCGGTGACCCTCAACGAGGAGTTCCCGCGCGTCCAGGTCATGCGCGGCGCCAAGAAGAAGGGCGTGCGCTACTTCGGTCCGTACGGCCACGCCTGGGCGATCCGCGAGACCGTCGACCTGATGCTCCGTGTCTTCCCCGTACGGACGTGCTCCGCCGGGGTCTTCAAGCGCTCCGCCCAGATCGGCCGCCCCTGTCTGCTCGGCTACATCGGCAAGTGCTCGGCCCCCTGCGTCGGCCGGATCTCCGCCGGGGAACACCGTGAACTCGCCGAGGAGTTCTGTGACTTCATGGCCGGCCGCACCGGCGCCTACATCCGCCGCCTGGAGAGCCGGATGCAGGAAGCGGCGGAGGAGATGGAGTACGAGCGCGCCGCCCGGCTGCGGGACGACATAGGGGCGCTCAAGCGGGCCATGGAGAAGAGCGCCGTCGTCCTCGCCGACGCCACCGACGCCGATCTGATCGCCGTCGCCGAGGACGAGCTGGAAGCCGCCGTCCAGATCTTCCACGTCCGCGGCGGCCGGGTGCGCGGACAGCGAGGCTGGGTCACCGACAAGGTCGAGGCCGTCACCACCGGCGACCTCGTCGAGCACGCCCTCCAGCAGCTGTACGGGGAGGAGCGGGGCGACGCCGTCCCCAAGGAGGTGCTGGTCCCGGCGCTCCCCGAGCCCGTCGAGCCGATCGCCCAGTGGCTGTCAGGGCGCCGCGGCTCCCAGGTCTCGCTGCGCATCCCGCAGCGCGGCGACAAGAAGGACCTGATGGCCACGGTCGCCCGCAACGCCCAGCAGGCCCTGGGGCTGCACAAGACCAAGCGCGCCTCCGACCTGACCACCCGCTCCCGCGCCCTGGAGGAGATCGCCGAGGCGCTCGGCCTGGACGCGGTGCCGCTGCGCATCGAGTGCTTCGACATCTCCCACCTGCAGGGCGAGGACGTCGTCGCCTCGATGGTGGTCTTCGAGGACGGTCTCGCCCGGAAGAGCGAATACCGCCGCTTCCAGATCAAGAGCTTCGAGGGCCAGGACGATGTCCGGTCCATGCACGAGGTCATCGGCCGCCGCTTCAAGCGCTACCTCCAGGAGAAGCAGAAGGCCGGCGAGTGGACCGAGGAGCCGGCCGGGGACGCCCGCGTCGACGACAACGGCGCCACGGCCGCCGCCACCGGCCCGGCGCTCGCGGACGACCTGGAGCCGGACCCCATGGCCGGCCGTCCGACCGACGAGGACGGCCGCCCCAAGCGCTTCGCCTACCCGCCCCAGCTCGTGGTCGTCGACGGCGGCGCCCCGCAGGTCGCGGCCGCCCGCCGGGCCCTGGACGAGCTGGGCATCGACGATGTCGCGGTCTGCGGCCTGGCCAAGCGCCTCGAAGAGGTCTGGCTGCCCGAGGACGACGACCCGGTGGTGCTGCCCCGCAGCAGCGAGGGGCTCTACCTCCTCCAGCGCGTCCGGGACGAGGCACACCGCTTCGCGATCACCTACCAGCGCAGCAAGCGCGGCAAGCGGCTGAAGTCCTCGCCGCTGGACGCCGTCGCCGGGCTGGGCGACACCCGCCGCCAGGCACTGCTCAAGCACTTCGGCTCGCTGAAGAAGCTGCGGGCCGCGACGATCGAGGAGATCTGCGAGGTCCCGGGCGTCGGCCGCAAGACCGCGGAGACGGTCGCCGCGGCGCTGGCGGGAGCGGCGGCGCCCGCCCCCGCGGTGAACACCGCCACAGGAGAGATCATTGAGGATGACGGGGTCCCACCGGCCGCGTTGTCAGCAGAACGGGGGCAGGACCGATGAGCACACCGCACGAAGCGCAGGAAACCGAGAGAGACGGTGCACAGGTGAGTACGGGCACGACCGACCAGGGCGAGAGCGCCGCGATCCCCGAGTTGGTGATCATCTCCGGGATGTCCGGCGCCGGCCGCAGCACGGCCGCGAAGTGCCTGGAGGACCTCGGCTGGTTCGTGGTCGACAACATCCCGCCCGAGCTGATCGCGCCGATGGTCGAGCTGGGCGCCCGCTCGCAGGGCAACGTCGCCCGGATCGCGGTCGTCGTCGACGTCCGCGGCCGCCGCTTCTTCGCCAACCTCAAGGAGTCGCTGGCCACCCTCGACGCGCAGAACGTCAAGCGCCGCATCGTCTTCCTGGAGTCCTCCGACGAGGCCCTGGTGCGCCGCTTCGAATCGGTGCGCCGCCCGCACCCCCTCCAGGGCGACGGCCGGATCGTCGACGGCATCGCCGCCGAACGTGACCTGCTGCGCGAACTCCGCGGCGACGCCGACCTGGTCATCGACACCTCCAGCCTCAACGTCCACGAGCTGCGCGCCAAGATGGACGCCCAGTTCGCCGGCGAGGAGGTCCCCGAGCTGCGCGCCACGGTCATGTCCTTCGGCTTCAAGTACGGCCTCCCGGTCGACGCCGACATGGTCATCGACTGCCGCTTCATCCCCAACCCGCACTGGGTCCCCGAGCTGCGCCCCTTCACCGGGCTCAACGACGAGGTCTCCGGCTACGTCTTCAGCCAGCCCGGCTCCAAGGAGTTCCTGGACGGCTACGCCGAGCTGCTGCGGATCGTCGCCGAGGGCTACCGCCGTGAGGGCAAGCGCTATGTGACCATCGCCGTGGGCTGTACGGGCGGCAAGCACCGCAGCGTCGCGATGTCCGAGAAGCTCGCCCGCCGCCTGGTGGACGAAGGGGTGGAAACGGTCGTCGTCCACCGGGACATGGGGCGCGAGTGACCGGGCGTACACCACGGCTGCGCCGGGTCCGCCGGTTCGTTCCCAGCGGCCGTATGACGAAGGGCGCCACGCCCAAGGTGGTGGCACTGGGCGGCGGCATGGGCCTGTCCGCCTCGCTGACCGCGCTGCGCCGTATCACCGGTGATCTGACCGCCGTCGTCACGGTCGCCGACGACGGCGGCTCCAGCGGCCGCCTCCGCGACGAGCTGGGCGTACTGCCGCCCGGTGACCTGCGCAAGGCGCTGGCCGCGCTGTGCGGCGACGACGACTGGGGCCAGACCTGGTCCCGGGTGATCCAGCACCGCTTCCAGAGCGAGGGCGAGCTGCACGACCACGCGGTCGGCAATCTGCTGATCGTCGCCCTGTGGGAGCAGCTCGGCGACCATGTCCAGGCGCTCGACCTGGTCGGCAAGCTGCTGGGCGCGCACGGCCGCGTGCTGCCCATGTCGGCGGTGCCACTGGAGCTCCAGGCACAGGTCAGGGGCCATGATCCGGCGCGCCCGGCCGAGGTCTCCACGGTCCGCGGCCAGGCCACCGTCGCGCTCACCCGCGGCGAGGTCCAGTCCGTCCATGTGGTCCCCGAGGACCCGCCGGCCGTCCCCGAGGCGGTCGCCGCCGTACGGGACGCCGACTGGGTGGTTCTCGGCCCCGGCTCCTGGTTCTCCTCCGTGATCCCGCATCTGCTGGTGCCGGAGCTGCGCGAGGCGCTGGAGGAGACCAAGGCCCGGAAGGTCCTTTCGCTCAACCTTGCGCCCCAACCGGGCGAAACCGATGGCTTCTCCCCGCAGCGTCATTTGGAGGTTTTGGCCCGACACGCCCCTAAACTCGCCTTCGACGTGGTGCTGGCCGACAAGGCCGCCGTGCCCGACATCGATGGTCTGACGGTTGCCGCCAAGCAGCTGGTCGGCAGCGAGGTCGAGCTGGCGGCGGTCGCCGCACAAGGAGACGACGCCCGGCCGTGCGCCGGGGGAGCCCCCGACCGGCACGACCCGGAGCTGCTGGCAGCCGCGTACGACCGTATTTTTCGGATGCATGGAAGGATCGGCCCATGGCGATGACGGCAGCGGTGAAGGATGAAATCTCCCGGCTCCCCGTCACCCGGACCTGCTGCCGGAAGTCGGAGGTCTCGTCGATCCTGCGGTTCGCGGGCGGTCTGCACCTGGTCAGCGGGCGCATCGTGATCGAGGCGGAGCTGGACACGGGCATCGCCGCCCGCCGGCTGCGCAAGGACATCCTGGAGATCTTCGGGCACAGCTCCGACCTGGTGGTGATGGCCCCCGGCGGCCTGCGGCGCGGCAGCCGCTACGTCGTCCGTGTCGTGGCCGGCGGCGATCAGCTGGCGCGCCAGACCGGCCTGGTGGACGGCCGCGGCCGCCCCATCCGCGGGCTCCCTCCACAGGTGGTCTCCGGCGCGACCTGCGACGCCGAGGCGGCCTGGCGCGGCGCCTTCCTGGCGCACGGCTCGCTGACCGAGCCGGGCCGCTCCTCGTCCCTGGAGGTCACCTGCCCGGGGCCCGAGGCGGCGCTCGCACTGGTCGGCGCCGCCCGCCGGCTCGGCATCGGCGCCAAGGCCCGTGAGGTGCGCGGCGTGGACCGCGTGGTCGTCCGGGACGGTGACGCGATCGGTGCGCTGCTGACCCGGCTCGGCGCCCATGAGTCGGTACTCGCGTGGGAGGAGCGGCGGATGCGCCGCGAGGTCCGCGCCACCGCCAACCGCCTGGCCAACTTCGACGACGCCAACCTCCGCCGCTCGGCGCGCGCCGCGGTCGCCGCGGGCGCCCGGGTCCAGCGGGCCCTGGAGATCCTGGGCGAGGAGGTCCCCGAGCACCTCGCGGCGGCCGGCCGGCTGCGCATGGAGCACAAGCAGGCCTCGCTGGAGGAGCTGGGCGCTCTCGCCGACCCGCCGCTGACCAAGGACGCGGTGGCCGGCCGGATTCGCCGTCTGCTGGCGATGGCCGACAAGCGTGCCCAGGACCTCGGCATCCCCGGCACCGAGTCCAACCTCACCGAGGAACTCGCCGAGGGCATGGTCGGCTGACGACCGGTGCCTCGCACCCCGCCGGGCATCCCCTCGCGCCCCCGGCGTCACTCCCGAAACGGTGCCGTCGGGGGAGGCGCGGGCGGGCGCGCACGAGGGCTGTTCACACCGCTCGTTTGAGGGGCCGGAAGCGCTTCTGGGCTCGCTCGTTTGAGGGCCCGAGAGCCCTTCTGTAAGTGCTCGTTTGAGGGGTCGAAGGCCCGTTTGTCAATGTCACGTACGTCTCTTATTGGGGGTAGGGTCGGAGGCGGTCGGGGACAGCCCATACAGCTCGCCGGTACCCCATCGGCGCACCTAACGAGGAGATCGGTTCGTGACGATCCGCGTAGGCATCAACGGATTCGGCCGCATTGGTCGCAACTACTTCCGCGCGCTCCTGGAGCAGGGTGCGGACATCGAGATCGTCGGTGTCAACGACCTGACCGACAACGCCACCCTGGTTCACCTGCTGAAGTACGACACCATCCTGGGTCGCCTGAAGCAGGACGTCAGCCACACCGACGACACCATCACGGTCGGCAACCAGACCTTCAAGACGATGGCCGAGCGCGACCCCGCGAACCTCCCCTGGGGCGAGCTGGGCGCCGACATCGTCATCGAGTCGACCGGCATCTTCACGAAGAAGGCCGACGCGGAGAAGCACATCGCCGCCGGCGCCAAGAAGGTCCTGATCTCCGCGCCCGCCAAGGACGAGGACATCACGATCGTGATGGGCGTCAACAACGACAAGTACGACGCCGCCAAGCACCACGTCATCTCCAACGCCTCCTGCACCACCAACTGTGTGGCGCCGATGGCGAAGGTTCTCGACGAGAACTTCGGCATCGTCAAGGGCCTGATGACCACGGTCCACGCGTACACCAACGACCAGCGCATCCTGGACTTCCCGCACAGCGACCTGCGCCGCGCCCGCGCCGCCGCGGAGAACATCATCCCGACCTCGACCGGTGCCGCCAAGGCCACCGCCCTGGTCCTCCCGCAGCTCAAGGGCAAGCTGGACGGCATCGCCATGCGTGTCCCGGTCCCCACCGGCTCGGTCACCGACCTGGTCCTGGAGCTCGACCGCGAGGTCAGCAAGGACGAGATCAACGCCGCCTTCCAGAAGGCCGCCGAGGGCCAGCTCAAGGGCGTCCTGGAGTACACCGAGGACCCGATCGTCTCCTCGGACATCGTGAACTTCCCGGCCTCGTGTACCTTCGACTCCTCCCTGACCATGTCCCAGGGCAAGCAGGTCAAGGTCGTCGGCTGGTACGACAACGAGTGGGGCTACTCCAACCGTCTGGTGGACCTGACCACCTTCGTCGGCGGACAGCTCTGATCGCTGGTTGACACCGAGGCACCGAGATGTGAGGACGGGGCTCGTAGGACGCGAAGAAGCGTCGTACGGGCCCCGTTCCATGGCCGAGCTACGCAAACACGGAGTCACTCCTCATGAAGACGATCGACGACCTTCAGGTCGCCGGGCAGCGCGTCTTTGTCCGCGCAGACCTGAACGTGCCGCTGGACGGCACCACCATCACCGACGACGGCCGTATCCGTGCCGTCGCCCCGACGATCGCCAAGCTCGTCGAGCGCGGCGCCAAGGTGATCGTCGCCTCGCACCTGGGCCGCCCCAAGGGCGCCCCCGACCCGGCCTTCTCGCTGGCCCCGGCGGCCACGCGGCTGGGTGAAATCCTCGGGCAGGACGTGGCGTTCGCGACGGACACGGTCGGCGAGTCCGCCCGGTCCGTGGTCGCGGGCCTGGCCGACGGCCGGGTGGCCGTGCTGGAGAACCTCCGCTTCAACGCGGGCGAGACCAGCAAGGACGACGCCGAGCGCGGCGCCTTCGCCGAGCAGCTCGCCGGCCTCGCGGACCTGTACGTGGGTGACGGCTTCGGCGCCGTGCACCGCAAGCACGCCTCCGTGTACGACCTCCCCAAGCGCCTTCCGCACGCCGCCGGCGACCTGATCGCCACCGAGGTCGGCGTCCTGAAGAAGCTCACCGAGGACGTCAGGCGCCCCTACGTGGTCGCGCTGGGCGGCGCCAAGGTCTCCGACAAGCTGGCCGTCATCGACCAGCTGATCGAGAAGGCCGACCGCATCCTGGTCGGCGGCGGGATGGCGTACACCTTCCTCAAGGCCAAGGGCCACGAGGTCGGCATCTCACTGCTCCAGGAGGACCAGGTCCCGGCCTGCCTGGAGTACCTGGCGCGGGCCGAGAAGCGCGGTGTGGAGTTCGTGCTCCCCGTCGACGTGCTGGTGTCGGCCGAGTTCCCGGACCTCAAGACGAAGGCCCCCGCGAACCCCGCGGTGGTCTCCTCGGACGCCATCCCCGCCGACGAGGAGGGCCTGGACATCGGCCCGAAGACCCGCGAGCTCTACGCCGCGAAGCTCGCCGACGCGGGCACCGTCTTCTGGAACGGTCCGATGGGCGTCTTCGAGCACCCCGACTACGCCGGCGGCACCCGGGCCGTCGCCCAGGGGCTGCTGGACTCGCCCGCCTTCACCGTCGTGGGGGGCGGTGACTCGGCAGCCGCCGTGCGTCTGCTGGGATTCGACGAGAACGCATTCGGCCACATCTCGACCGGCGGTGGCGCCAGCCTCGAATACCTCGAAGGCAAGACGCTCCCCGGCCTCGCCGCTCTGGAGGACTGAACAACGTGACTGACCGCACCCCGCTGATGGCGGGCAACTGGAAGATGAACCTCAACCACCTCGAGGCCATCGCCCACGTCCAGAAGCTCGCCTTCGCCCTCGCCGACAAGGACTTCGACGCCGTAGAGGTCGCGGTCCTGACGCCCTTCACCGATCTGCGGTCGGTGCAGACGCTGGTCGACGGCGACAAGCTCAAGATCAAGTACGGCGCCCAGGACATCTCCGCGCACGACTCCGGCGCCTACACCGGTGAGATCTCCGGCCCGATGCTCGCCAAGCTGAAGTGCGCGTACGTGGCCGTCGGCCACAGCGAGCGCCGCCAGTACCACGGCGAGAACGAGGAGATCTGCAACGCCAAGGTCAAGGCCGCCTTCAAGAACGGCATCACCCCGATCCTGTGCGTCGGCGAGGGCCTGGACGTCCGCAAGGCCGGCAACCAGGTCGCGCACACCCTCGCCCAGGTCGACGGCGGTCTGGCGGACGTCCCGGCCGAGCAGGCCGAGACCGTGGTGATCGCCTACGAGCCGGTGTGGGCCATCGGCACCGGCGAGGTCGCCACCCCCGAGGACGCGCAGGAGGTCTGCGGTGCGATCCGCGGCCGCCTCGCCGAGCTGTACAGCCAGGAGCTGGCCGACAAGGTCCGCATCCAGTACGGCGGCTCGGTCAAGTCCGGCAACGTCGCCGCGATCATGGCGCAGCCCGACGTCGACGGCGCGCTGATCGGCGGCGCGGCCCTCGACGCGGAAGAGTTTGTGAAGATCGTCCGCTTCCGCGACCAGTAGCCGCTATGACGAGGGGGAGCCCTCGTCGTACCCTGTCGGGGCCGGGACCGGTGCAGCGGCACCGCCCCCGGCCCCGCAGCGTTTGTTGCGGATATCGTGATCCATACGTCCGTCCGTCAGTCCTAGAGAGTTGGTCCAGCCGTGGTCATCGGGTTCTCGATCGCCCTCATCGTCTTCAGCCTGCTGCTGATGATGCTGGTGCTCATGCACAAGGGGAAGGGCGGCGGTCTGTCCGACATGTTCGGCGGCGGTATGCAGTCCTCGGTCGGTGGCTCCTCGGTCGCCGAGCGCAACCTCGACCGCATCACCATCGTGGTGGCTCTGCTGTGGTTCGCCTGCATCGTCGTGCTCGGCATCCTGATGAAGCTCAGCAACTGACGCTGCGTCGGAGGTGCGGCCTATCATGAGGGAGGCGTCCTCGGACGGGTAACTCCAGCCACTGGACGCGCGTTGGGCCTTACGTAGACTGGGGCGTTCCGCAGCGCAGCTGCTGCGAGAGGCTGTGCAGCACCATTACGCAGGGAGTTACGACCGTGGCAAGTGGCAACGCGATCCGAGGAAGTCGGGTCGGGGCGGGGCCGATGGGGGAGGCCGAGCGCGGCGAGTCCGCGCCGCGCACCCGCATCTCCTTCTGGTGCTCCAACGGGCACGAGACGCAGCCCAGCTTCGCCGGCGATGCGCAGGTTCCGGACACCTGGGACTGCCCGCGCTGTGGTTTCCCGGCCGGCAAGGACCGGGACAGCCCGCCGGACCCGCCGCGCACCGAGCCGTACAAGACCCACCTCGCCTATGTCCGCGAGCGTCGCAGTGACGCGGACGGTGAGGCGATTCTCGCGGAGGCGCTCGCCAAGCTCCGCGGTGAGATCTGACGGACCCGCACTTTTTCTCGGCCGGCCCGGCCGGAGGGGACACCCCCTCCGGCCGGGCCGGCCGCGTGTGTGCCCCCCTCGGCCGTACGCGCTCCGTCCTCCGGCCGGGGCCGCATCTGAGGTAGCGGATGGGGACGTTGCCCGAGGGCCACTGTCAGTGGTCGCCCGTACCGTTTTCCGTACGCGAACGACGCGGACGGGGGCGGCATGGCGGACAGCGGAACGGGGACGAAGGCGGGCTCGGCGGCCGGCACGGGCGGGTCCCACCGGGGCGGCTTCGGCCGGCTGTGGGGTGCCGCCGCCGTCTCCCGCTTCGGTGACGCCCTGCGCGGCACGGCGCTCCCGCTGCTCGCCTACGCCCTGACGGATGACCCCCTGCTGATCTCGCTCGTCACGGCCTGCGGCTTCGTCCCCTGGCTGCTCTTCGGGCTGCTGGGCGGTGCGGTGGCCGACCGCGTGGACCCGCGGCGGGCGATGTGGGCCGTCGACGTGCTGCGCGGCCTGCTGATGGCCGGGTTCGCGCTGGCCGTGGCGTTCGACCGGGCGGGCATCGCGCTGCTGCTCGCGCTGTCCTTCGCGCTCACCACCCTCCAGACGCTGTTCGACAACGCCGCCACGGCCCTGTTGCCCGCCGTGGTGCCCAAGGAGGCGCTGGCCGCCGCCAACGCCCGGCTGATGACCGGTCAGGAGCTGGCCGGCCGGTTCCTCGGCGGACCGCTGGCACCGGTGCTCCTCGCGCTCGGCGCCGCCCTCCCGTTCCTGGCCGACGCGGTGACGTACCTCGTCGCTGCCGTCCTCGTCGCCTCCCTGCGCACCGCCCCGCCGCCACGAGGGCCGGCCACCGCCGGGCGCACCGTCCGGCGCGAAATCGGCGCGGGCATACGGCAGTTGTGGCGTGACCGGGTGCTGCGCGCCTTCTGTGTGTCGGTGGCGCTGGGCAATGTGGGCATCGGTGCGCTGATCGCGACCCTGGTGGTGGTCGTCAAGGGCGGGCTGGGGGCCGGGGACTTCGGGTATGCCGTGGTGACCACCGGCTACGGCATCGGGATGGTTCTGGGCGGGCTTCTCGCGGACCGGACGATCGCCGTGGCCGGGGGCAGGGGCCGCACCCTGCTGCTCGCCGGTGCGGTCCAGACCGTGGCGCTGGCGGGCTTCGGGACGCTGCGTACGGTCTGGCTCGCGGCCCTGCTCCTGGGCCTGTTCGGCTTCGCCGGGATGGTGTGGAACGTCCTGGAGACCACCGCCGTACAGCAGCGCAGCCCGGCCGGGATGCTCGGCCGGATCAGCTCCGCCTTCCGTACGGTCTCCGTCGCCGGGACACCGCTCGGCGCGCTGTGCGGCGGCGCGGCCGCCACGGCGTACGGTCCCCACGCCCCCGCGCTGCTGGCCGCCGCGCTACTGGCCCTGGGCACCGCCGCGCTGGCACCTGTTCTTCAGACCACCGACGGCGCCCCGTCCGACAGCGGACAGATACCTCCCACCGCGCCCTGATCAATTAGGTTGGGAGACGGCGGGGCCGGTACGAGATGAAGAAGGCTGATGTCCGAGATGAACGCAGAAGGCCGCAGCAGGCTCGATCAGCTGCCTGAGTGGACCGCGCTGGGCAAGCACCGTGAGCAGCTGGCGGAGGTGCATCTGCGCGAGCTGTTCGAGCGGGACCCGGGGCGCGCCGAGCGCTACACCCTCCAGGTCGGCGATCTGCACCTGGACTACTCCAAGCACCTGGTCACCGACGAGACGCTGGGGCTGCTGCGCGAGCTGGCCGCGGCGGCCGATGTGGCCGGGCTGCGGGACGCGATGTTCCGCGGCGAGAAGATCAACATCACCGAACGGCGCTCCGTGCTGCACACCGCGCTGCGCGCGCCCGGCTCGGCGGTCGTCACGAGCGACGGCGAGAACGTCGTCCCCGGTGTGCAGCACGTCCTGACCAGGATGGGCACCTTCGCCGACCGGGTCCGCTCCGGCGACTGGAAGGGCCACACCGGCAAGCGCATCAAGACCGTCGTCAACATCGGTATCGGCGGCTCGGACCTGGGTCCGGCGATGGCGTACGAGGCGCTGCGCGCCTTCACCCACCGGGACATGCAGTTCCGCTTCGTCTCCAATGTGGACGGCGCCGACCTGCACGAGGCGGTCCGTGATCTGGACCCGGCCGAGACGCTGTTCATCATCGCCTCGAAGACCTTCACCACCATCGAGACGATCACCAACGCCACCTCGGCCCGCGACTGGCTGCTGACCGGTCTGAGGGCCGGGGGAGAGGCCGTCGCCAAGCACTTCGTGGCGCTGTCGACCAACGCCGGGAAGGTGGCGGAGTTCGGCATCGACACGGACAACATGTTCGAGTTCTGGGACTGGGTCGGCGGCCGGTACTCCTTCGACTCCGCGATCGGCCTGTCGCTGATGATCGCGATCGGCCCGGAGCGCTTCCGCGAGATGCTGGCCGGCTTCCACCTCGTCGACGAGCACTTCTGCTCCGCCCCGCCGGAGGAGAACGCCCCGCTGCTGCTGGGCCTGCTCGGCATCTGGTACGGCAACTTCTGGGACGCGCAGGCGCACGCCGTGCTGCCCTACAGCCACTACCTCTCCCGGTTCACCGCCTATCTCCAGCAGCTGGACATGGAGTCCAACGGCAAGTCCGTGGACCGCCAGGGCAACCGGGTCAACTGGCAGACGGGGCCCGTCGTCTGGGGCACGCCCGGGACGAACGGCCAGCACGCCTACTACCAGCTCCTGCACCAGGGCACGAAGATGATCCCGGCCGACCTCATCGGCTTCGCCGAGCCGGTCGCCGACCTCCAGCCGGGCCTGGTCGCCCAGCACGACCTGCTGATGGCCAACCTCTTCGCCCAGGGCCAGGCGCTGGCCTTCGGCAAGACGCCGGACGAGGTACGCGCCGAGGGCGTGGCCGAGGAACTGGTGCCGCACAAGACCTTCCCGGGCAACCGCCCCACCACGACCGTCCTGGCCGGTGAGCTCAGCCCGTCCGTGCTGGGCCAGTTGATCGCGCTCTACGAGCACAAGGTGTTCGTCCAGGGCGCGGTGTGGAACATCGACTCCTTCGACCAGTGGGGCGTGGAGCTGGGCAAGGTCCTCGCCAAGCGCGTCGAACCGGCACTGACCGAGGGCGCCGAGGTGCCGGGCCTCGACGCCTCCACGGCCGGTCTGGTCGCCAAGTACCGCCAGCTGCGCGGGCGTTGATCGACCGGTCGCCGCCGGAGCGTCGCGGTGACGCCGTGGGCCCCGCACCCGGGAAGGGTGCGGGGCCCACGGCCTTGCTGCGGTGTTCCTCAGGCCGACGCCGGCGGGTAGAGGTCGCGCGGCAGCTGGGACGCCGCCGCCTCGTCCAGCAGCCACAGGGTCCGGCTGCGGCCCCGTGCGCCGGCCGCCGGGGCCTGGACCTCACCGGCGCCGGAGAGGGCGATGGCCGCGGCGTTGGCCTTGTCCTCGCCGGCCGCCAGCAGCCAGACCTCCCGCGCCGCGCGGATCGCCGGCAGGGTCAGCGAGACCCGGGTGGGCGGCGGCTTCGGCGCGCCGTGCACCCCGACCACCGTCCGGTCCGTCTCGTAGACCGCGGGCAGCTCCGGGAAGAGCGAGGCGACATGGGTGTCCGGGCCGACGCCCAGCAGCAGGACGTCGAAGGACGGCACCGGGCCGTGGTCCTCGGGGCCCGCGGCGGCGGCGAGTTCGGCCGCGTACGCCTCGGCGGCGGCGTCGGCGTCCTTGCCGTACGGACCGTCCGACGGGGGCATGGGGTGCACCCGGGACGGGGCCAGCGGAACGCTGTCCAGCAGCACCTCGCGGGCCTGGGTGTGGTTGCGCTCCGGATCGCCGTCCGGTGCGAACCGCTCGTCGCCCCACCACAGGTCGAGCCGGGACCAGTCCACCGCGTCCCGGGCGGGCGCCTCGGCGAGGGCCGCGAGCAGCCCGTTGCCGTTGCGCCCGCCGGTCAGGACCACGGAGGCGGAGCCGCGGGCGGCCTGGGCGTCCACGATCTTCGTGATCAGCCGGGCCGCCGCGGCCTTGGCCATCAGCTCCTTGTCGCGGTGGACGACCACCTGCGGAGCACTCACTTGGCGGCCGCCTTCTTCGCGGGCTTCTTCGCCGCGGGCTTGGCGGGGCCGCTCTCGGCCGTGTTCTCCTCGGCGGCCGGCGGCGCGCCGTTTCCGTGACCGAGCCGGTCCACACCGAACTTCAGCGCGGCGGCGTAGATCTCGTCCGGGTCGAGCCGGCGCAGCTCCTCGGCGAGCAGCTCGGAGGTTTCCCGCCGCTTGAGCGCCACCGCGCGGTCGGGCTGGCCGTGCATGGAGAGCGTGGCCAGCGAGCCGTCCGGGCGGTCCAGCACGATCGCGCCGATGCTGGACTCCATCCGGACCGCCGTCAGGCCGGGGCCGCCGGACACCTTGCGGGTGACCGGGATGTTCAGCCGGTCGGCCAGCCACATGGCGAGCAGCTCACAGCTGGGGTTGAACTCCTCGCCGGTCACCTCGGCCGAGGTGACCGTGCACGGCGCCTGGTCGAGCGCCGCCGCCAGCATCGAGCGCCACGGCGTGATCCGGGTCCAGGACAGGTCCGTGTCACCGGGCGTGTAGGTGTCGGCGCGGGCGGACAGCTCGTGAATGGGCTGCTCGTCGGCGTAGGCGTCGGTGACCCGGCGCTGGGCCAGCGCACCGAGCGGGTCCTGGGCGGGTGCCGCCGGGGCGTTCACCGCCCACCAGACCACGACCGGGGCGTCCGGCAGCAGCAGCGGCAGCACCACGGACTGGGCGTGGTCGATGACCTCGCCGTACAGCCGCAGCAGCACCGTCTCGCCGGTGCCGGCCTCCGTGCCGACCCGTACCTCGGCGTCCAGCCGGGCCTTGGCGCGGTCGCGCGGCGACCGGCTGACCCGCTTGATGACGACGAGGGTGCGCGAGGGGTGCTCGCGGGAGGCCTCGTTGGCCGCCTTCAGGGAGTCGTAGGCGTTCTCCTCGTCGGTGACGATGACGAGGGTGAGCACCATGCCGCTGGTCGGGGTGCCCACCGCGCGGCGGCCCTCCACCAGCGCCTTGTTGATCTTGCTGGAGGTGGTTTCCGTCAGATCGATCTTCATGGCCGACGCCAGCTCCGTCCGTCTCGTGCGAGCATTTCGTCCGCCTCGGCCGGGCCCCAGGTACCCGCCGGGTACTGCGCGGGCTTGCCGTGCCGGTCCCAGTACTCCTCGATCGGGTCGAGGATGCGCCAGGACCGCTCCACCTCCTCCACTCGCGGGAAGAGGTTGGCGTCGCCGAGGAGGACATCGAGGATCAGGCGCTCGTACGCCTCCGGGCTGGACTCGGTGAAGGACTCGCCGTACGCGAAGTCCATCGACACGTCCCGTACCTCCATCGAGGTGCCCGGCACCTTCGAGCCGAACCGCACGGTGACGCCCTCGTCCGGCTGCACCCGGATGACCAGGGCGTTCTGCCCCAGCTCCTCGGTGGCGGTGTGGTCGAAGGGGGAGTGCGGAGCGCGCTGGAAGACCACCGCGATCTCGGTGACCCGGCGGCCCAGGCGCTTGCCGGTGCGCAGGTAGAAGGGGACGCCCGCCCAGCGGCGGTTGTCGATCGACAGCTTGATCGCGGCGTAGGTGTCGGTCTTCGACCTGGGGTCGATGCCGTCTTCCTGGAGGTAGCCGACGGCCTTCTCGCCGCCCTGCCAGCCCGCCGCGTACTGCGCGCGGACGGTCTCCTTGCCGAGGTCCTTGGGCAGCCGGACCGCGCCCAGCACCTTGGTCTTCTCCGCGACCAGCGCGTCCGCCTCGAAGGAGGCGGGCTCCTCCATCGCGGTCAGCGCGAGCAGCTGGAGCAGGTGGTTCTGGATGACGTCACGGGCCGCGCCGATGCCGTCGTAGTAGCCGGCCCGGCCGCCGATGCCGATGTCCTCGGCCATCGTGATCTGGACGTGGTCGACGTAGCTGCGGTTCCACAGCGGCTCGAACATCGTGTTGGCGAAGCGCAGCGCCAGGATGTTCTGGACCGTCTCCTTGCCCAGGTAGTGGTCGATCCGGAAGACCTCGTGCGGCGGGAAGACCTCGTGCACGATCCGGTTGAGCTCCTTGGCGCTCTCCAGGTTGTGTCCGAACGGCTTCTCGATGACCGCGCGGCGCCAGGAGTCCTCCTTCTGCTCGGCCAGCCCGTGCTTCTTCAGCTGCTGGACGACCTTGGGGAAGAACTTCGGCGGCACGGACAGGTAGAAGGCGAAGTTGCCGCCGGTGCCCTGCGCCTTGTCGAGCTCGTTTATCGTCTCCTTGAGCGTCTCGAAGGCCTCGTCGTCGTCGAAGTTGCCCTGGACGAAGCGGCAGCCCTGCACCAGCTGCTGCCAGACCTCCTCGCGGAACGGCGTACGGGAGTGCTCCTTGACCGCCGTGTACACCTCCTGCGCGAAGTCCTCGTGCTCCCACTCGCGGCGGGCGAACCCGACGAGCGAGAAGCCCGGCGGCAGCAGCCCCCGGTTGGCGAGGTCATACACGGCAGGCATCAGCTTTTTCCGGGACAAATCGCCCGTGACGCCGAAGATCACCAGGCCCGACGGCCCCGCGATACGCGGGAGCCGTCGGTCCAGGGCGTCACGGAGCGGGTTGGCTCCGTGGGAATCAGTCAAGGGAGATCAGCCCTCCGAGGGAGCGAGGCGCTTGAGCTCCGCCTCCGTGGACTTGAGCAGGTCGTTCCAGGACGCCTCGAACTTCTCCACGCCCTCGTCCTCCAGCAGCTGGACGACCTCGTCGTACGAGATCCCGAGCCGGGCGATGGCCTCCAGGTCGGCGCGCGCCGCCCCGTAGCCGCCGCGCACGGTGTCACCGGTGATCCGACCGTGGTCGCCGGTGGCCTCCAGGGTGGCCTCCGGCATGGTGTTGACCGTGCCCGGGGCGACCAGTTCGTCGACGTACAGGGTGTCCTTGTACGCGGGGTCCTTGACGCCGGTCGAGGCCCACAGCGGGCGCTGCTTGTTGGCGCCGGTCTTGTCGAGCGCGGCCCAGCGCTCCGAGGAGAAGACCTCCTCGTACGCCTCGTAGGCCAGCCGGGCGTTGGCCAGCGCGGCCTTGCCCTTGAGGGCCTTGGCCTCGTCCGTGCCGAGCTTCTCCAGGCGCTTGTCGATCTCGCTGTCCACACGGGACACGAAGAACGACGCCACCGAGCGGATCAGGGACAGGTCCAGGCCCGCCTCCTTGGCCTTCTCCAGGCCCGCCAGGTAGGCGTCCATGACCTCGCGGTAGCGCTCCAGCGAGAAGATCAGCGTGACGTTGACGCTGATGCCGAGGCCGATGACCTCGGTGATCGCCGGCAGACCCGCCTTGGTGGCCGGGATCTTGATCAGCGTGTTCGGACGGTCCACCAGCCACGCCAGCTGCTTGGCCTCGGCGATGGTGGGCGTGGTGCGGTGCGCCAGGCGCGGGTCGACCTCGATGGAGACCCGGCCGTCCTGGCCGCCGGTGGCGTCGAAGACCGGCCGCAGGATGTCGGCGGCGTCCCGGACGTCCGCCGTCGTGATCATGCGGATGGCTTCCTCGACGGTGACCTTGCGGGCGGCGAGGTCGGCGACCTGCTGGTCGTAGCCGTGGCCGTCCGAGATGGCCTTCTGGAAGATCGACGGGTTGGTCGTGACGCCGACGACGTGCTGCTGGTCGATCAGCTCGGCGAGGTTGCCGGACGTGATGCGCTGGCGCGACAGGTCGTCCAGCCAGATCGCCACGCCCTCGTCGGAGAGGCGCTTGAGTGCGTCTGTCATGGGTTCTGCATCTCCTACTTGTCGTGTACGGGCGTCAGCGCGCGGCGGCTTCGAGCGATTCCCGGGCGGCGGCGGCCACCGCGTCGGCGGTGAAGCCGAACTCGCGGAAGAGCACCTTGCCGTCGGCCGAGGCACCGAAGTGCTCCAGGGAGACGATGCGCCCGGCGTCACCGACGAAGCGGTGCCAGGTCAGACCGATGCCGGCCTCGACGGCGACCCGGGCCCGGACGGACGGGGGCAGCACACTGTCGCGGTAGGCCTGGTCCTGCTGGTCGAACCACTCGACCGACGGCATCGACACCACGCGGGTGGGAACGCCCTCGGCCTGCAGCTGCTCGCGCGCCTCGACGGCGAGCTGCACCTCGGAACCGGTACCGATCAGCACGACCTGCGGCGCGGTGTCCTGCCCGTCGGCGCCGGCGGCCTCGAAGAGGACGTAACCGCCCTTGGCGGCGGCCTCGTTGGCCGGGTATGTCGGCACGCCCTGGCGGGTCAGCGCGAGGCCGTGCGGGGCGCCCACGCCGTACTCCTTGGTGTAGCGCCGGAGGATCTCGCGCCAGGCGATCGCGGTCTCGTTGGCGTCGGCCGGGCGCACGACGTTGAGGCCCGGGATGGCGCGCAGCGAGGCGAGGTGCTCGATGGGCTGGTGGGTCGGACCGTCCTCGCCCAGACCGATGGAGTCGTGCGTCCACACGTACGTCACCGGCAGGTGCATCAGCGCGGACAGCCGGACGGCGTTGCGCATGTAGTCGGAGAACACCAGGAAGGTGCCGCCGTAGATGCGGGTGTTGCCGTGCAGCGCGATGCCGTTCATCTCCGCGGCCATGGAGTGCTCGCGGATACCGAAGTGGATCGTGCGGCCGTACGGGTCGGCACCCGGCAGCGGGTTGCCCTCGGGCAGGAACGACGAGGTCTTGTCGATCGTGGTGTTGTTCGAGCCCGCCAGGTCGGCGGAGCCGCCCCACAGCTCGGGGATGACCGTGCCGAGCGCCTGGAGCACCTTGCCGGACGCGGCGCGGGTGGCCACCGCCTTACCGGTCTCGAAGGCGGGGAGGTGCTCCTCCCAGCCCGCGGGCAGCTCGCCCGCGGCGATCCGGTCGAACTCCGCGGCACGCTCCGGGTTGGCGGCGCGCCAGTCGGCGAAGGACTTCTCCCACTCCTTCTTGGCGTCGCGGCCGCGGTCGAGGGCGGCGCGGGTGTGCGCGAGCACCTCGTCGGTGACGTCGAAGGACTTCTCCGGGTCGAAGCCCAGCACGCGCTTGGTGGCCGCGACCTCCTCGTCACCCAGCGCCGAGCCGTGCGCGGCCTCGGTGTTCTGGGCGTTCGGGGCGGGCCAGGCGATGATCGAGCGCATCGCGATGAACGACGGGCGCTCGGTCTCGGCCTTGGCGGCGTCCAGGGCACGGGCGAGAGCGGCCGGGTCCAGGTCGCCGTTGGGCAGCTGCTCGACGCGCTGGACGTGCCAGCCGTAGGCCTCGTAGCGCTTGAGGGTGTCCTCGGAGACCGCGGTCTCGGTGTCACCCTCGATGGAGATGTGGTTGTCGTCCCACAGCAGGATGAGGTTGCCGAGCTTCTGGTGGCCCGCCAGGGAGGACGCCTCGGCGGAGATGCCCTCCTGGAGGCAGCCGTCACCGGCGATGCAGTAGATGGTGTGGTCGAAGGGCGAGGTGCCCTGCGCCGCGCCGGGGTCGAACAGCCCGCGCTCGTAGCGCGATGCCATCGCCATGCCGACCGCGTTGGCGACACCCTGGCCCAGCGGGCCGGTGGTGGTCTCCACGCCGGTGGTGTGGCCGTACTCGGGGTGGCCCGGGGTCTTCGAGCCCCAGGTGCGGAACGCCTCCAGGTCGGCCAGCTCCAGGCCGTAACCGGCGAGGTAGAGCTGGATGTAGAGGGTCAGGCTGGAGTGGCCCGCGGAGAGGACGAACCGGTCGCGGCCGGTCCAGTTCGCGTCCGCCGGGTCGTGCCGCATCAGCTTCTGGAAGAGAAGGTAGGCGGCCGGCGCCAGGCTCATGGCCGTACCGGGATGGCCGTTACCGACCTTCTGCACGGAATCCATGGCCAGGACACGGACGGTGTCCACTGCCCGCTGATCCAGTTCGGTCCACTCGAGATCTGTGGTGGTCGGCTTGGTGCTCACCCTGAGTCAGGGCTCCTCTCCACATGTCGAATGCCGCGGACGGTATGTCCGCCAGGCGGTGTCGAGCCTACCCCCGCGAGTGCGTGCGTCTTTTCGACGCTCAGTCGGTGTTTTCGGCGCTCAGTCGGTGCGGTGCGGCCCCGGCCGCAGCCCGCTTCGGGCGGCGAAATCAGGACATCTGGCCTTCCCGTCTTCGATGCGAGGGTCTCCGGGCCCGGTCCGAACGACGGGTCCTAGCACCAGACTGCCGGGAGGTGGTCGGGTTCGCCTCCCGAACGCCGGGCGGACACCGGGGGAAAGGTGCCGCCGCGGCACCCCCGCCCGGCGCCCAACACGACCCCACCCCCGCGAAGATCGCTGTATGGCCAACGTCTAAAGTGGCGTGGTACGCGCAAGCCCTCTACCGCGTCTTCACCGCCGGAAGGGTTTGCATGCCTTATCTCTTCCGCGGCAGAGGCCGCTGATGTTACTTCCAGGGGTGTGCGTGACGGCCGTCGAATCCCGTCCAGCGGGTGGGGGCACCGCCCACGTCGTCCAGCCGGTGGGGGAGCTCTCCCAGGTCCCGGGGGGTCCCGGTGAGCGGCCGTTCGGGGCCCGCGTCAAGGCGTTCGTGGCACTGACCAAGCCGAGGGTCATCGAGCTGCTGCTGATGACCACCGTGCCGGTGATGTTCCTGGCGGCCCAGGGCGTCCCCGATCTGTGGCTCGTCCTGGCGACCTGTATCGGCGGCTACCTCTCGGCCGGCGGCGCCGCGGCCTACAACATGTACCTGGACCGCGACATCGACGCCCTGATGGACCGCACGTCCCAGCGGCCGCTGATCACCGGCATGGTGAGCCCCCGTGAGTGCCTGGTGTTCGCCACCGCCCTCGCGGTCGGCTCCACCGCCTGGTTCTGGTACCTCGTCAACCCGCTGTCGGCGATGCTGTCGCTCGGTGCGCTGCTTTTCTACGTCGTCGTTTACACGATGATCCTCAAGCGCCGCACCTCCCAGAACATCGTCTGGGGCGGCATCGCGGGCTGTATGCCGGTCTTCATCGGCTGGTCGTCGGTGACGAACACCGTCTCCTGGGCCTCGTTCGTCCTCTTCCTGGTCATCTTCTTCTGGACGCCGCCGCACTACTGGCCGCTGTCGATGAAGGTCAAGGACGACTACGAGCGGGTCGGGGTGCCGATGCTGCCGGCCGTCGCGGGCAACAAGGTGGTCGCCCGGCAGATCGTCGCCTACAGCTGGGTGATGGTCGCGGTCTCGCTGCTGCTCCAGCCGCTGGGCTACACCGGCTGGTTCTACACCGCGGTCGCCCTCGTCTGCGGAGGCTTCTGGCTCAAGGAGGCGCACGGTCTCCAGGCCCGCGCGAAGGCCGGGATCACGGGCGCCAAGCTCAAGGAGATGCGGCTGTTCCACTGGTCCATCACCTATGTGTCGCTGCTGTTCGTCGCCGTCGCCGTGGACCCATTCCTCCGCTGAGAAGAGGTGTGGGGGATCACCCTCACAAACGGCCGTACCCGCGGGTAGCATGCTGTTCATGGCAGACACCCAGCAGGCGGAAGAGCAGGTGGAGGCGGCGGCCGGCACGGCGGCCGACAAGCGGACCGGCCGGCGCACGGCCAGGCTCGCCAAGCAGATCCGCGCCTTCGCCGACAGCCACGGCGGCAGTGCCGAGGGCCAGCTCGCGCACCTCGGCCGCGGCCGCACACGGATCGCCCTCGTCGGCGCCAACGGCGAGTGGGGCAACCTCGTCGCGGACTCCTTCGACTCCGCCAAGGACGCCGCCACGGCGGCCGGAATCACCCTCCAGGACGACTTCGACGGCGACCTCGCCGCCAAGGTCCGCACCGGCCCCTACGAGTGGTCCCGGATGGCCGGCATCCAGGTCGGCGGCCCGTCCAACGGCTGACGGGCGGTAACCGGGCGCCGTGCGCCGGAGCGTACGCCGGAAGCGGAGCCCGATACCTCACCACCACCTCGTCCGTTAAGCCCACCAGGCGCGGCGCTCCGGCCACGCCCGGCGGGCTCTCGGCGAGGGAGAAGCGGATGGACGGACTTCCACCGCTCATCGACCAGTACAGCGTCGGCGCGGTGCACGACGAGCTCGGCCTCGGCTCCTTCGAGACCCACCTCGCCGCCGCGGCCGGCGCCCACGGCCCGGCCCCCGTCGGCGCCAGCTACTTCGACAGCTTCACCGGGCTCGCGATACGCCGCTGGTGCCCGCCGCTGCTCGGCCTGGAACCGCACTGTCCGCCCGCCCGCTATCTGGCGCGCCGACGCGAGGTCGGCGCCTACCGGGCCGGACGCCTGCTGCTGCGCGGCTCCGGCATCGGCACGTTCCTGCTGGAGGCCGGGACCCCGGGCAACCTGACCTCGGCCACCGAACTCGGCACCGCCGCCGCGGCCCACGCCCACGAGGTCGTCCGGCTCGAACCGCTCGCCGAGCAGGTCGCCGACACCTCCGGCAGCGTCGACTCCTTCATCGGCTACACCGCCGAGGCCCTCTACGCCGCGGCCCAGCACGCCGCCGCCTTCGCGTCCGGCGCCACCCACTGCGAGGGGCACGCCCCGGAGGCCGGAGAGGTGCGGCGGGCGGCGGACCGCTGGCTGCGCGGCCGTCGGCCGGGGGAGCGGCTCACCGAGCCCGCGCTCGTCCGGCATCTGCTGTGGAGCGCGGTGGCGACCGGGCTGCCGGTGCAGCTGCACTGCCCCGACCCGCAGCCGCTGACGGCCTTTCTGCGCGCCACCACCGGCATCGGCTCGGACCTCGTCCTGCTGCCGGAGACACCGCACCACCGGCGGGCGGCGCAGCTCGCCGCGGTGCACGCCCATGTGTACGCGGACGCCGGGCCCCGGCCCGAGGAGACCCTGGGCCAGGCGCCGTTCGGCAAGCTGCTGTTCTCCTCGCGGGCCCGCGGACTGCCCGAGCTCTATGTGACCGGCGCCCGGTGCTTCGTCCGGGCCATGGCACGCCTCGTACGGGAGTGGACCGAGGAGGGGCTGTGCGGGTCCGAGGACGGGCGGCGGATCACCGAGACGGTCGGGTTCGGGACCGCGCGCCGGGTCTACCGGCTGAGCGCGGAGGCCGCCTGAGGCTCCGGTGCCTCGTGTTCGCCGGAGGGGGCGGGCTCGCCGGGCTCCTTCTCCAGGAGCGGACCGCGGTCGCGCAAGGAAAGACAGACCCGCAGCACCCAGATCCACACCAGGGACGAGCCCAGCATGTGGAGCCCGATGACGATCTCGGGCAGGCCCGTGAAGTACTGGACGTAGCCGATGACGCCCTGCGCGGCGATACAGGCGAACAGCTCCAGGAGCATCCGGCGCGGCGCGGCGGGCGCCTTGACGGCGCGCAGGGTGAACCACAGGGCGACGGACAGGCCGACGACGATGTACACGAAGTCGACGTGCAGCTGGGTGATCTCCTGCCAGTCCAGCGGGATGCGGTGGACCTTCTTGGCGTCGCCCGCGTGCGGTCCCGTCCCGGTGACGACCGTGCCGATGACGGTGAGCGCGCCGGTCGCGGCCACCAGCAGCCAGGCCAGCTGCCGCGCCGGACGGGCGACCAGGTCGCGCGCCTCCTCGTCGCCCTCGGCCGCCCGCTTCCAGCTCAGCACGGCGACCGTGAGCAGCGCCGTGGCCGCGAGGAAGTGCGAGCTGACGATGTACGGGTTCAGGCCGGTCAGGACCGTGACACCGCCGATGACGGCATTGCTCATGACCAGCCAGAACTGCGCCCAGCCGAGCCGGGTGAGCGAGCGGCGCCGGGGGTGACGGGCACGGGCGGCGATGATGAACAGCCCGACGACCGCGCACAGCACATACGTCAGCATGCGGTTGCCGAACTCGATGAGGCCGTTGACGCCCATCGCGGCGGTCGGAGTCAGGCTGTCCGGGGTGCACTTGGGCCAGGTCGAGCAGCCCAGCCCGGACTGGGAGAGCCGGACCGCGCCGCCCGTGACGACGATGATCACGGCCATCACGACGGTGGCCAGGGCGGCCCGCCGCACGAAGGCCGCGGACGGCTGCCAGCGGCGGGCGATCAGCTCAAGAGGATTCAGCGTGTTCGGCACGGGAGCCATCGTAGGCGGCCCCTTGTGCAAACTTTCACGAGGGGTGCGCTCGCGACGGAAGCACCCGTCCGGGCCGTGCCTCGGCCGCTCACTCCCAGCGGAAGAGCCGCGCCGCGGCGCCCAGTCCGAGCACCGCCCACACGCCCAGGACCCCGAGGTCCGTCCAGGGGATGCCGGCGCCGTGCTGGAGGACGTCGCGCAGCCCGTCGGACAGCGCCGTGATCGGCAGCAGCCCGAGCACGCTCTGGGCCGCGGCCGGGAACTTGTCCAGCGGGACGATCACGCCGCCGCCGACCAGCAGCAGCAGGAAGACCAGGTTGGCCGCGGCCAGGGTGGCCTCCGCCTTGAGGGTGCCGGCCATCAGGAGGCCCAGGCCCGAGAAGGCGGCGGTGCCCAGGAGGAGCAGCAGCACCACGGCGAGCGGGTTGCCGTGCGGGGACCAGCCCAGCGCGAAGGCGACCACCGTCAGCAGCGTGACCTGCAGAATCTCGGTGACCAGCACCGCACAGGTCTTGGCGGTCATCAGCCCCCAGCGCGGCAGCGGCGAGACGGCGAGCCGCTTGAGCACGCCGTAGCGCCGCTCGAATCCGGTCGCGATGGCCTGGCCGGTGAAGGCGGTCGACAGCACGGCGAGCGCCAGGATGCCGGGCGCCAGGAAGTCGACGGACCGGCCCGCGCCGTCGGCCGTGTCCGTGGGCACCGCGATGATGTCGACGGCGGAGAACAGCACCAGCAGCAGCGTCGGGATGATCACGGTCAGCAGCAGCTGCTCGCCGTTGCGCAGCAGCATCCTGGTCTCCAGGGCCGCCTGCGCGCGGATCATCCGGGGCAGCGGGGCGGCGCCGGGCCGCGGGCTGAAGGTTCCGGTGACGCCACCGGCCTCGGTGGTGGTCATGCGCGCAGCTCCTTGCCGGTCAGCTCCAGGCTGTGCCTTCCCGGGGGACGACGCCCGGACCCCCGGCCGAAGGCGGTGTGGCCGTGATTCATGCGCGCAGCTCCTTGCCGGTCAGCTCCAGGAAGACGTCCTCCAGGGTGTGGCGCTCGACGGCTATCGCGTCGGGCATCACGCCGTTCTGGGCGCACCAGGAGGCGACGGTGGCCAGCAGCTGCGGGTTGACCTTGCCGTGCACGCGGTAGACGCCGGAGGCGGGCTCCGCCGCGGCGCTGTCGGCGGGCAGGGCCTTGAGCAGCGAGGCGAGGTCGAGTCCGGGGCGGCCGGTGAAGCGCAGGCTGTTCTCCGCGCCGCCGCGGCACAGCTCGTCGGGCGTGCCCTGGGCGATCACCCGGCCGCCGTCGATGATCGCGACATCGTCGGAGAGCTGCTCGGCCTCGTCCATGAAGTGCGTGGTCAGTACGGTGCTGACGCCGTCGGCGCGCAGTTCCCGTACGAGGTCCCAGGTGGCGTGCCGGGCCTGGGGGTCGAGGCCGGCCGTCGGCTCGTCCAGGAAGACCAGCTCGGGGCGGCCGACCACGGCCATCGCCAGCGCCAGCCGTTGTTGCTGGCCGCCGGACAGCCGCCGGTAGGGGGTCCGTCCGCAGCTGCCCAGGCCGAGCCGTTCGATGAGGGTGCCGACGTCGAGGGGGTGGGCGTGCAGGGTGGCGGTGTGCCGCAGCATCTCCTCGGCCCTGGCGCCCGCGTAGACGCCGCCGGACTGCAGCATCACGCCGATCCGCGGCCGCAGCGCCGCCGCGTCGGCGACCGGGTCCAGGCCCAGGACCCGCACCCGGCCGGCGTCCGGGCGGAGGTAGCCCTCGCAGGTCTCGACGGTGGTCGTCTTGCCGGCACCGTTCGGTCCGAGTACGGCGGTCACCGCGCCGCGGGCGACGGTCAGGTCGAGGCCGTCCACGGCGGTCTTGGTGCCGTAGCGCTTGACCAGGCCGGTGATCTCGACGGCGGGCTCGCGGCCGACGGGCCGGGGGGCGCCCCCCGGGGAGGTGCTGGGCATGCCGGGCAGTCTACGGAGAGTGGCAGGCATGCCTCCAATGGGGGCGTGGGCCCGGACCGGTGTCCGATTCCCCGGTCCGGCGGTGTGTGGCGAAACGGATTTCCGGCGGCCCGCGGGTCCGGTGCGGCCCCGCCGGTCCGGGGACAGCCGTGCAGGTCGGCACCGTGATCGATGTGCCGCGGGTACTTGAAATTAGGTAACCCTAAGTGATAGAGGCCACCCGTCCATGGCGCGGACGAGGCTTGAATCACTTTGACGAATTACGCAACAATGGCGTTGTGAAATACGCGAGCGAGGAAAAGGAAGGGCCCGAGGTCGAGCAGACCGACGGGCCGGCCGCCTCCGCGCCCGAGCAGACCGAGCGGCGGGGCCCCGCCCCGCAGGCTCCGGCGCCGCACGACGAACAGCAGGGCACCCGCAACAGGGTCGCCCGCTCCATCCTCGACCACGGGCCGTCCACCGCGGCCGAGCTGGCCCTCCGCCTGGAGCTGACCCAGGCCGCCGTCCGCCGGCACCTGGACGCGCTCGCCGCCGAGGGGGTCGTCGAGCCCCGCGAGAAGCGGGTGTACGGGACCCGCGGCCGCGGCCGCCCGGCCCGTGCCTTCGCCCTCACCGACTGCGGTCGGGACGCCTTCGACCAGGCCTACGACCAGCTCGCCTCCGACGCGCTGCGCTGGATCGCGCAGAGCGCGGGCGGCGGCGAGCAGGGCGAGGCGGCCGTCGCCGCGTTCGCCCGCGCCCGGCTCGCCGCGCAGGCCGAGGGCTACCGCGAGGCGGTCGATGCCGCCGAGCCGGCGGCCCGTACCGAGGCCCTTGCGAAGGCGTTGACCGCGGACGGGTACGCTGCTACGGCGCGCAGCGCGCCCAATCCCCAGCTCGGTGAGCAGCTCTGCCAGCACCACTGCCCGGTCGCCCATGTCGCCGAGCGGTACCCGCAGCTGTGCGAGGCGGAGACCGAGGTCTTCTCCCGATTGCTCGGGACCCATGTACAGCGCCTTGCCACCATCGCCCACGGCGACGGGGTGTGCACGACCTTCGTTCCGAAGGCCGGGGCCGGCAAGGCCGCTCACAGCACCGCACGCACCACCAAGACCACCACAGCATCTGCAAGCACGGCCGGGAGGAACCCCGCATGACGCTCCCCACGGAGACTGCTCACCCTGAGCTCGAGGGTCTGGGCAACTACGAATACGGCTGGGCCGACTCCGACGTGGCCGGCGCCTCGGCGAAGCGCGGTCTCTCCGAGGCCGTCGTCCGCGACATCTCGTCGAAGAAGAACGAGCCGGAGTGGATGCTCAAGCTCCGCCTCAAGGGCCTGAAGCTGTTCGACAAGAAGCCCATGCCGCAGTGGGGCTCGGACCTGTCGGGCATCGACTTCGACAACATCAAGTACTTCGTCCGCTCCACCGAGCAGCAGGCCGCCTCCTGGGAGGACCTGCCCGAGGACATCAAGAACACCTACGACAAGCTCGGCATCCCCGAGGCGGAGAAGCAGCGCCTGGTCGCCGGTGTCGCCGCGCAGTACGAGTCCGAGGTCGTCTACCACCAGATCCGTGAGGACCTGGAGGAGCAGGGCGTCATCTTCCTGGACACCGACACCGCGCTCAAGGAGCACCCGGAGCTCTTCCAGGAGTACTTCGGCACGGTCATCCCGGTCGGCGACAACAAGTTCGCGTCGCTGAACAGCGCGGTGTGGTCCGGCGGCTCGTTCATCTACGTGCCCAAGGGTGTCCACGTCGACATCCCGCTGCAGGCCTACTTCCGGATCAACACCGAGAACATGGGCCAGTTCGAGCGGACGCTGATCATCGTCGACGAGGACGCCTACGTCCACTACGTCGAGGGCTGCACGGCGCCGATCTACAAGTCGGACTCGCTGCACTCCGCGGTGGTCGAGATCATCGTGAAGAAGGGCGGCCGCTGCCGCTACACGACCATCCAGAACTGGTCGAACAACGTCTACAACCTGGTCACCAAGCGCGCCGTCGCCTACGAGGGCGCGACCATGGAGTGGGTCGACGGCAACCTCGGCTCCAAGGTGACCATGAAGTACCCGGCGGTCTACCTCATGGGTGAGCACGCCAAGGGCGAGACCCTGTCCATCGCCTTCGCGGGCGAGGGCCAGCACCAGGACGCCGGCTCCAAGATGGTCCACATGGCGCCGAACACCTCCTCCAACATCGTCTCCAAGTCGGTGGCGCGAGGCGGCGGCCGGACCTCCTACCGCGGTCTGGTCGAGATCGGCGAGGGCGCCGCGGGCTCCAAGTCCAACGTGCTGTGTGACGCCCTGCTGGTGGACACCATCTCCCGTTCGGACACCTACCCCTACGTCGACGTCCGCGAGGACGACGTGTCGATGGGCCACGAGGCGACCGTCTCCAAGGTCAGCGAGGACCAGCTCTTCTACCTCATGGCGCGCGGCCTGTCCGAGGACGAGGCCATGGCGATGATCGTGCGCGGCTTCGTCGAGCCGATCGCCCGTGAGCTGCCGATGGAGTACGCGCTGGAGCTCAACCGCCTGATCGAGCTGCAGATGGAAGGCGCGGTCGGCTGACGGCCCCGGCACACTCAACGACCGACGCGGCGGCCGTCCTGCGGGCAGGCCGAGGATCGCAACCAGAAAGTGAGCACTACGACAGCCATGGCTGAGGCTCAGAACATCCCGGCCGGTTCCACGACCACCGGCTCCCTTGCGGTGGCTGCGGAGTCCACCGTCGCCACCCGGATGAGCGCCCCGCCGTCCTACGACGTGGCGGACTTCCCGGTGCCGCACGGCCGCGAGGAGGAGTGGCGCTTCACGCCCCTCGCGCGCCTCAAGGGCCTGCACGACGGCAGCGCCGAGGCCGGCGGCCCCGACCTGAAGATCGACATCACCGCGCCCGAGGGCGTCACGCATGAGCTCGTCGACCGCGCCGACCCCCGGGTCGGCAAGGCCGGCAAGCCCGTCGACCGGGTCGCCGCCCAGGCGTACAGCTCGTTCGAGAAGGCGTCGGTGATCTCGGTCCCCAAGGACGCCCAGCTCTCCGAGCCGATCCGGATCACCGTCCACGGTGAGGGCGGCACGGCCTACGGCCACCAGGTCATCGAGCTCGGCGCGTTCGCCGAGGCCGTCGTCGTCATCGACCACACCGGTGACGCGGTGCTCGCCGCCAACGTCGACTACCTCCTCGGTGACGGCGCCAAGCTGACCGTCGTCTCCGTCCAGGACTGGGACGACCACGCGGTTCACGCGGGCCAGCACAACGCCCTGGTCGGCCGGGACGCGAGCTTCAAGTCCGTGGTCGTCACCTTCGGCGGCGACCTCGTCCGGCTGCACCCGCGGGTCACCTACGCGGCGCCCGGCGGCGAGGCCGAGTTCTACGGTCTGTACTTCACCGAGCAGGGCCAGCACCACGAGCACCGGCTCTTCGTCGACCACGAGGCGGCCAACTGCCGCTCCAACGTCGTCTACAAGGGCGCGCTGCAGGGCGAGGACGCCCACGCGGTGTGGATCGGTGACGTCCTGATCCAGGCCGCCGCGACCGGCACGGACACCTACGAGCTCAACCGCAACCTCGTCCTCACCGACGGCGCGCGGGTCGACTCGGTGCCCAACCTGGAGATCGAGACCGGCGAGATCGTCGGTGCCGGCCACGCCTCGGCGACCGGCCGGTTCGACGACGAGCAGCTCTTCTACCTGATGGCCCGCGGCATCCCGGCCGACGAGGCCCGCCGGCTGGTCGTCCGCGGCTTCTTCGCCGAGCTGGTCCAGCAGATCGGTCTCCCGGACGTCGAAGAGCGTCTGATGAGCAAGATCGAGGCCGAGCTGGAAGCGGCCGCGGCATGACGTACGTACGCGCAGCGGCGCTGAGCGAGCTGGAGGAGGACACCCCCAAGAGGGTGGAACTCGACGGCACGCCTGTCTCGCTTGTCCGCACCGAGGGCGAGGTGTTCGCGATCAACGACATCTGCTCGCACGCGAACGTCTCCCTCTCGGAGGGCGAGGTCGAGGACTGCTCGATCGAGTGCTGGCTGCACGGTTCGAGCTTCGACCTGCGCACCGGCAAGCCGAGCGGCCTTCCCGCGACGCGCCCCGTCCCCGTATACCCCGTAAAGATCGAAGGGGACGACGTGCTCGTCTCCGTCACCCAGGAGTCCTGAGTCACCCATGGCAACGCTTGAGATCCACGACCTGCACGTCTCCGTCGAGGCCGAGAACGGTCCGCGCGAGATCCTGAAGGGCGTCGACCTGACTGTGAAGCAGGGCGAGACGCACGCCATCATGGGCCCCAACGGCTCCGGCAAGTCGACTCTCGCCTACTCCCTCGCGGGTCACCCCAAGTACACGATCACCGGCGGCACCGTCACCCTCGACGGCGAGGACGTCCTGGAGATGTCCGTCGACGAGCGCGCGCGGGCCGGCGTCTTCCTCGCCATGCAGTACCCGGTCGAGGTGCCCGGCGTCTCGGTCTCCAACTTCCTGCGGACCTCCGCGACCGCGATCCGCGGTGAGGCCCCCAAGCTGCGGCTGTGGGTCAAGGAGGTCAAGGAGGCCATGGAGCGCCTCCAGATGGACCCCGCGTTCGCCGAGCGCAACGTCAACGAGGGCTTCTCCGGCGGTGAGAAGAAGCGCCACGAGATCCTCCAGCTGGAGCTGCTCAAGCCCGCCATCGCGATCCTCGACGAGACCGACTCCGGCCTGGACGTCGACGCGCTGCGCACCGTCTCCGAGGGCGTCAACCGCGTCCGCGAGACCGGCGAGGTCGGCACCCTGCTGATCACCCACTACACGCGCATCCTGCGCTACATCAAGCCCGACCACGTCCACGTCTTCGCCAACGGCCGGATCGCCGAGTCCGGCGGCGCCGAGCTCGCCGACAAGCTGGAGGCCGAGGGCTACGAGGCTTACACGAAGGGTGGCGCAACCGCGTGACACAGCTGCCGGGCCTCCTCGACACCGAGGCGATCCGTAAGGACTTCCCCATCCTGGATCGCCAGATCCATGACGGGAAGAAGGTCGTGTACCTGGACAACGCGGCGACCTCGCAGAAGCCGCGTCAGGTCCTCGACGCCCTGAACGCCTACTACGAACGTCACAACGCCAACGTCCACCGCGGCGTGCATGTGCTCGCCGAGGAGGCCACGGCGCTGTACGAGGGCGCGCGGGACAAGGTCGCCGCCTTCATCAACGCGCCGAGCCGCGACGAGGTGATCTTCACCAAGAACGCCTCGGAGTCGCTCAACCTCGTGGCCAACATGCTCGGCTGGGCCGAGGAGCCCTACCGGGTGGACCGCGAGACCGAGATCGTCATCACGGAGATGGAGCACCACTCCAACATCGTGCCGTGGCAGCTGCTCTCGCAGCGCACCGGCGCGAAGCTGAAGTGGTTCGGCATCACCGACGACGGCCGGCTCGACCTGTCCAACATCGACGAGGTCATCACGGAGCAGACGAAGATCGTCTCCTTCACGCTGGTCTCCAACATCATGGGCACGATCAACCCGGTCGAGACGATCATCCGCCGTGCCCAGGAGGTCGGCGCGCTGGTCTGCATCGACGCCTCGCAGGCCGCCCCGCACATGGTGCTGGACGTGCAGGCGCTGCAGGCCGACTTCGTGGCCTTCACCGGCCACAAGATGTGCGGCCCGACCGGCATCGGCGTCCTCTGGGGCCGCCAGGAGCTGCTGGAGGACCTCCCGCCGTTCCTCGGCGGCGGCGAGATGATCGAGACCGTCTCGATGCACTCCTCGACCTATGCGCCCGCGCCGCACAAGTTCGAGGCCGGTACGCCCCCGATCGCCCAGGCCGTCGGCCTCGGCGCGGCCGTGGACTACCTCACCTCGATCGGCATGGACAACATCGCCGCGCATGAGCACGCGATCACCGAGTACGCCGTCAAGCGGCTGCTGGAGGTCCCCGACCTGCGCATCATCGGCCCGAGCACGGCCGAGGACCGCGGGGCGACGCTCTCCTTCACGCTCGGCGACATCCATCCGCACGACGTCGGCCAGGTGCTGGACGAGCAGGGCATCGCGGTCCGGGTGGGACACCACTGCGCACGGCCGGTCTGCCTGCGCTACGGAATTCCCGCGACCACGCGAGCGTCGTTCTATCTGTACTCCACGCCCGCCGAGGTCGACGCCTTGGTCGAGGGCCTGGAGCACGTCCGTAACTTCTTCGGTTGAGACACGACAGACCGGTTGACCACGTACGGCGGATGAGGACGAGGACTGACTGAGCCGTGAAGCTGGATTCCATGTACCAGGACGTCATCCTGGACCACTACAAGCACCCCCATGGGCGCGGTCTTCGGGACGGCGACGCCGAGGTGCACCATGTCAACCCCACGTGCGGTGACGAGATCACGCTGCGCGTGCGGCTCGACGGCGCGACGATCGAGGATGTGTCCTACGAGGGCCAGGGCTGCTCCATCAGCCAGGCCAGCGCGTCGGTGCTCAACGAGCTCCTGGTGGGCAAGCAGCTCGGTGACGCGCAGAAGATCCAGGAGACCTTCCTGGAGCTGATGCAGTCCAAGGGGCAGCTCGAGCCGGATGACGCGATGGAGGAGATCCTGGAGGACGCCGTGGCGTTCGCCGGAGTCTCGAAGTACCCGGCGCGCGTGAAGTGCGCGCTGCTCAGCTGGATGGCCTGGAAGGACGCCACGGCCAAGGCCCTCTCCGAGGAGGCGAAGACCGCATGACCGACACCCCGACCACCACGAAGCCTGCCTCCGAGGAGGAGGTCCGCGAGGCGCTGTACGACGTCGTGGACCCCGAGCTGGGCATCGATGTCGTCAATCTCGGGCTGATCTACGGCATTCACGTCGACGACGCCAACATCGCCACCATCGACATGACGCTGACCTCCGCGGCCTGCCCGCTGACCGACGTCATCGAGGACCAGGCGAAGTCCGCCACGGACGGCATCGTCAACGAGCTGAAGATCAACTGGGTCTGGATGCCCCCGTGGGGCCCGGACAAGATCACCGACGACGGCCGCGAGCAGCTCCGCGCCCTGGGCTTCAACGTCTGAGAGACGCGCCCGACAGACGAGCCGAAACGGCCGTGCCCCCGGAAAACCCGGTGGGCGCGGCCGTTCCGCCGTTCCGGGGCGCGCCCGGCCGGCCCGTGGAAGCGTGGCCGGAATTCGATGTGTACTACCGTACGCAACGTTGTGTACGGTCGTACGCATGGGCTATCTGACGCTTGCCGGGGCGATCCTCTCCGAAGTGCTCGCCACCACCGCGATGAAGTACAGCGACGGCTTCAGCAGGCTGTGGCCGTCGGTGGCGACGGCGCTCGGGTATCTGCTCGCCTTCGCGCTGCTCGCCCAGACGCTCAAGTCGATGAGCGTGGGGACCGCGTACGCCATCTGGGCCGGGGCCGGGACGGCGATGATCGCGGCGATCGGGATGGTGTTCCTGGGCGAGAGCACCAGTGCGCTGAAGGTCCTCGGTCTGCTGCTGGTGATCGCCGGTGTCGTGGTGCTGAACATGGGCGGGGCGCACTGATGGCCCGGCGCTACGACCCGGACCGGCGGCAGCGGATCATCGACGCGGCGATCACCGTGGTCGGCGAGCGCGGGATCGCCGGGCTCAGCCACCGCTCGGTGGCCGCCGCGGCGGATGTCCCGCTCGGCTCGACCACCTACCACTTCGCGTCCCGGGACGAGCTGCTGATCGCCGCGCTGCGGCAGGTCAACGGCGTGTGCCTGGCCGAGTTCGCGAGCTGGGTCGACGGGATCGACCCGGCGGTGCCACTCGCCGAGGAGGTCGCCCGGCTCGTCGAGGACACCCTGGCCGGGGACCGCTCGCGGATGGAGCTGGAGTACGAGCTGTACCTCGCGGCGCTGCGGCACGAGGCGGTGCGGCCGATCGCCGCGGAGTGCCTGGACGAGATGGTGCGGCTGCTCGGACGGCGGATCGGCGACGTCCGGACCGCGCGGGCCGTGGTGGCGTTCACCGACGGGCTGGTGCTGCAGCATCTGCTGACCGGGCAGCCCTTCGACCCCGCGTCGGTACGGGCAGGGCTGGCCGGGGTGCTGGGCTGAGCCGGCGGCCCCGCCGCTCGTCGCCCTGCCGTCCGCCGCCCCGTTGGCGCGCCGGGCGCACCCGCGCGAGCGGCGGGGTGCGGCCCCGTGACCCGGCCCGATCGCTGAGACCGGTTCGCCTCGGTGGGTGCCCTCCGGTTAGGTTTCGAACATGACCGATGCTGCTTCCCCCCGTACGACCGGCGCCGTCGCCGCCGGGCTCGCCACCGTCACCTCCGACGGCACCGTTCTCGACACCTGGTTCCCGGCGCCCGAGCTGGTCGCCGCCTCCTCCGCGGACCTCGGCCCGGCCGGCACCGAGCGCCTGGACGACGCGCGCGCCACCGAACTGCTGGGCGCCGCCGTGCTCAAGGCGATCGGTCCCGACCCGGTCCGTGAGGTCGAGGTCGTCGCCGTCCGTACGGTCATCGCCTCCCTCGACGACAAGCCGCTGGACGCCCACGACGGCTATCTGCGCCTCCACCTGCTCAGCCACCGGCTGGTCAAGCCGCACGGGCAGAACCTGGAGGGCCTGTTCGGCCTGCTGTCCAACGTCGCCTGGACCTCGCTGGGTCCGGTGGCCGTCGACCGCGTGGAGACGGTGCGGCTGAACGCCCGTGCCGAGGGGCTGCATCTGATGGTCACCGGCATCGACAAGTTCCCGCGGATGACGGACTACGTCGCGCCCGCCGGCGTGCGGATCGCGGACGCCGACCGGGTGCGCCTGGGCGCGCACCTCGCGGCCGGGACCACCGTCATGCACGAGGGCTTCGTCAACTTCAACGCCGGGACGCTGGGCACCTCCATGGTCGAGGGCCGGATCAGCGCGGGCGTCGTCGTAGGCGACGGCTCCGACATCGGCGGCGGCGCCTCCACCATGGGCACCCTCTCCGGCGGCGGCAAGCAGATCATCTCGATCGGCGAGCGCTGCCTGCTCGGCGCCGAGTCGGGTATCGGCATCGCGCTGGGCGACGAGTGCGTGGTCGAGGCCGGGCTGTACGTCACCGCGGGCACCCGGGTCACGCTGCCCGACGGCCAGATCGTCAAGGCCCTGGAGCTCTCCGGCGCGGACCACATCCTCTTCCGCCGCAACTCCACCACCGGCGCCGTCGAGGCCCGCCCGAACAAGGCGGAGTGGGGCGGCCTCAACGAGGTGCTGCACAGCCACAACTGAGCGGACACGGTCACACCGACGGCCCGGCGGGACACCCGCCGGGCCGTCGGCGTCGACGCCCCCGTCCCGGTCCCGGCCGGACGCCGATAGGCTTGCGCCATGCGTGATCTTGTAGCGGGGATGCGGTATCTGGGCAAGGGGCAGCGCTGGGTCGCCCAGCACGGCCGGTGGTGGGGCTTCGGACTGATTCCGGCGCTGATCGCGCTGGTCCTGTACGCCGGGGTGCTCGTCGCGCTCGCCATCTGGTCCGGCGACATCGCGGCCTGGGCGACGCCGTTCGCCGACGGCTGGGACGAGCCCTGGCAGGGGCTGCTGCGCGGGGTGTTCGTGGCGCTGCTGTTCGCCGGCGGGCTGATGCTGTCGGTGCTGACCTTCACCGCGGTCACCCTGCTGATCGGCGACCCCTTCTACGAGTCGCTGTCGGAGAAGGTCGAGGAGTCCGAGGGGCAGTGCCCGCCGTCTCCGGACCGGCCGCTGTGGCAGGAGATCTGGATCGCGCTGCGCGACAGCGTCCATGTGCTGCTGCGGGCCGCCGGCTTCGGCGTCCTGCTGTTCGTCCTCGGGTTCGTGCCGTTCATCGGACAGACCGTGATCCCGGCCATCGGGTTCTGTGTCTCCGGCTTCTTCCTCGCCGTCGAGCTGACCTCGGTGGCCATGCAGCGCCGGGACATCCCGGTGCGCGAGCGGCTCCGGCTGCTGCGCGGCCGCAAGGCCCTCGCGGTCGGCTTCGGCACTCCGATCGTGCTGCTCTTCCTGATCCCGTTCGTCGCGGTGGTGCTGATGCCGGGCGCGGTCGCCGGTGCGACGCTGCTGGTCCGGGATCTGGTGCCGGGCCCCGAGGAGCCGTCGGAGCCGGAGCGCGCGCAGGCCGCCGGACCGGACGGGGCCCCGGCTCCGCACGGGCAGCCGGGAGCGCCGGCCGGCTTCGGCCCGCCGCCCGCGCCCTTCCCGCCTAACCAGGGACCGGTGCCGGCACCGGGGTATCCGCATCCGCAGTCCGGTCCAGGGTCGTCCGCAGCGCGTCCGCCAGCCGGCTGGTGAGGTCGGCGTCCGCGGGCAGCAGCGGGCCGCGGACCGGTCCCGCGGGCAGCCCGAGGTGCTGGAGCAGTGCCTTCGCGGTGACCGTGCCGGGGGCCTCCCCGCCGGTCACCGCCTCGATGAGCGGGATCAGCGCGAGCTGGCGGCGGGCCGCTCCGGCCGTGTCGCCGGCGTCGTAGGCGTCCAGCAGGGCGCGCACCGCCCGGGGCGCGGCGTTGCCCGCGGTGCTGATGCATCCGGTGCCGCCGAGGGCCCGGAGCGGCAGGATCTGTTCGTCGCAGCCCGCGTAGTAGGCCAGGTCCGTCGCGGCCAGCACCTTCGCGGACTTCAGCAGGTCGTAGCCGCAGTCCTTGACCGCGCTGATCCGTGGATGGGTGGCCAGCCGGAGCAGGGTGGCGGCGGTCAGCGCGGTGCCGGTGCGGCCCGGGATGTCGTAGAGCATCACCGGCAGCCCGGTGGCGTCCGCGACGGTCCGCAGATGGTGGCTGACGGCTTCCTGGGTGGGCCGCGAGTAGTACGGGGTGACCACCAACAGGCCGTGTGCGCCCGCCCGTTCGGCGCCGCGGGCCAGGGCGACGGTGTGCCGGGTGTCGCTGGTGCCGACGCCCGCGGTGATCCGCGCCCGGTCGCCGACGGCCTCGGCCACGGCCCGCAGCAGGGTCTCCTTCTCGGCGTCCGTCGTGGTCGGGGACTCCCCGGTGGTGCCGCTCAGCACCAGGGCGTCGCAGCCGCCCTCGTCGACGAGGTGGGTGGCGAGCCGCTGTGCGCCGTCCGGGTCGAGCGCGCCGTCGGCGGTGAACGGGGTGACCATGGCGACCGCGAACCGTCCGAAGAGCGGCGCGGGGGTGCGGGAGGGGGACACGGGGTGCGTGCCAGGAGTGTGAGGGCGCCTCATATGTCACGTCCACTTAGTTGTGCTGGGTGATGTGTTGAGCAGCGCTACGTCCGTCGGTCCGGAAACGCGAAGCGGCCGCCGCACCGTCCGGTGCGGCGGCCGCTCGGGCATCACAAGCCCATCACGCGTCAGTCAGGCCGTTCCGCGAACGCTTCAGGTCCTGGGTCCGCTCGGAAGCGGACTCCTCCGACGACTTCGGCTTCCGCTGGTCGGCGCGCCGCTCGGCGGCGCGGTCCTTGTTGCCCGACTTACGGTTCTGGGACTTCGGCATGATGACTCCCTAATGTCTCGCCGAATGGTGCTTACCTGCCCAGTACCGCACCCCCGGAGCCGGTTGGCCCCCGGGCGTGGGCCGGACGGGTGACGGGGGAGTCACCGCCGGTGACCCTTCGCCGGGCTACGGCCGGACCCGCAGCACCTGCGGGTCGTGGTCGCTGGCCTGGTCGGCGTACTCGGCGTTGAGGTGCACGATGTCGTAGTCGGCCCGGGTCAGCGGGCGGCTGGTGAGCATGTGGTCCAGTACCTGCGAGTTGCCGCTGTAGACGTAGCCGTAGCGCTCGGCGGCCGGCAGCCGGTTGACCTGGTCGGTGAGCACGCCCCCGGCGGTGAGGGCCTTGAGGGCCGGCGAGAACTGGTAGTCGTTGAGGTCGCCGGCCGCCACCACCGCGGCCTTCGGGTCCTTGGCCAGCAGCTCCTTGACGAACTGGTTGACCAGCTTGGCCTGTGCGGTGCGCTGGGTCTCCGAGCTGCGGACCGGTGGCTGGAAACGGCTGTCCAGGGCCTGGTCGCCGCCCTTGGAGTTGAAGTGGTTGGCGATCACGAACACCCGGCTCCCCGGGCGGCTCTTCAGCGAGAACTGGCCGACAAGGGGCTTGCGGCTGTCCTTCCACGCCGGGTCGGCCGGCGCGATCCGGCCCGGGGACGCGGACAGCGCGGCCTTGCCGTGGTCGCCGACGACCTTCACCGGGGTGGTGGCGTCGCCGCCCTTGACGTCCGTGAACGAGGCCCGCTCGGGGTTGAACAGGAACGCCACCCGGATGTTGCCGCCGGGCTGGCCGCCGTCCTCGTCGTTGGCCGGGTCGATCTGCCGCGCCTCGTACGCCGGGCCGCCGGCCGCCTTGATCGCCTCGGTGAGCTTCTTGAGGGTCTCCCCGGCGGTGACCACGCCGTTGTCCTTGGTGCCGCTGTCGTCCTGGACCTCCTCCAGCGCGACCACGTCGGGGGAGGCGAGGTGCTCCACCAGCCCCTTGGCCAGCCGGTCGAACTTGGCCTGCGGGGTGCTGGGGGAGAGGTTCTCGACGTTGTAGGTGGCGACCGCCAGCTCGTCGGACTTCTGCTTGCGGGTCTTCTCCGGCTCCGGGCCGTGGTCGGCGAGCTTGCCCAGCTCGGTGGCCTGGAGCGTGTAGCCGCCGAAGTTGTCGTAGTCCAGCGGCCCGGCGGTGGTGCCGGTCAGCGCGTCGCCGACATCGGCCACCGGGAACGGCTGCTGCGCGAAGGGGATCAGCGACGCCAGCTTGATCCGGCCGCCGTTGGGGTCCCCGTAGGAGCGGTAGAGCGTGCCGCCGCGGGCGGTGCGGTGGTGCCTCGGCTCGGCGGTCATCCACAGCTCGTGGTGGGTGTTGGTCGGCCCGACGACCGGGGCGTCGGAGACCGCGACGCGCATGCCCTCCAGCGACTCGTAGCGGTCCAGCGCGTACGAGGTCGGGCGCAGCTTCAGGGACTCGATGCTCTTGCCGTCCGCGTCGGGGGCGTAACGATTCGGCACCGAGGACGGGCGGAGCTTGAAGGCGGCCGGCAGCGGGGCGTCGGCGGACTCCGTCTTCCAGGTCGCGTCGGTGATCTCGGTGACCGACTGGAGGCCGGCGTCCTTGCCGCCGGGGTAGTACTCGCTGACCGTGCCGGAGAAGGTGACCGCGTCACCGACCGCGACCTTCGGCGTCTCCTTGCCGGTGTAGACGAAGACCGCCTCGCTGGTGGCCGGGTTCTTGTCCGGGTGCGGGTCCTGCACCCAGAAGCCGCGCGCCGAGCCGAACGAGCGGATCGCGGTGACCGTGCCGGGAACGTCGCTGACCTGCTGTCCGGCCAGCGGGGATATCCGGGTGCTGCCCTGGATGTCGTGGATGCGGGCACCGGACGCGGACGCGGACTGCGTGGTGGCCAGCAGCCCGCCGGCCAGGGCGGCGCAGACCACCGCGCCGGCGGTGGCCGTTCTGCGGAGCGAACGACGGGACGGCATGTATGCCTCCGAGAGGTATGGGGGGTGGCTGGGGCAACGTGAGTACGGAGCCCGACCGAGGCGCGCTACGCGCGTCGATCTGCGTCAATCTCTTGCGCACGTAAGGGAGTTGTCAAGCTTCTGCGGGTAACCGGAGGGGGGCGCGGGGGTGAACCGTCCGAGATACGGAGAATTCCGTCTACGCTTGGGCGGCGCACACCCCAGCTACCGCTGGGAGTCCCCCAGCCGTAGTCCGTCCGAGGAGCTGAGCACCCGATGTCCGCAGACCGCCCCACCCTGCCGCCGGTGCGGCTGCACTCCGAAGCGGAGCTGGCCAGGGACGCGCTGAGCGCCCCCCTGATGGCCCGCGCCGCGAAGCTCGCCCGCTGGGCCGAGCGCGGCGTGCCGGTCGGCGTCGGCGGCCAGATCCTGGAGGAGCCGCTGGCCGAGGCCACCGCCCACCTCGGCCTGACCGGCGACGAGGACGGCCCCGCCTACGCCGCCGAGGCCTGGCAGCTCGCGGTGGACACCGGACTCGTGGAGATCACGGAGACCGAGGAGAGCGAGGACGGCGCCGACCTCGCCGACGACGCGGCGGCCGGTGTCGCCACCACCGGCGAGGAGCTGGGCCTGCTCACCTCCGGCGGCCCGCAGGACGTCCTCGACATCTGGCTCGGCGGCATGGAGACCGTGCTCGCCGACGCGGCCGCCCCCGACCTCGCCGACCTGGCCGACCAGCTCACCGAGGGCGGCGAACTGGACCTCGACGCGCTCGACTGGAACCCGGAGGAGGAGGCCGAGCTGCTGGACGGCATCCTCGGCAACCTCTACCTGCTCACCGCCCTGAACGAGCGCCCCGACCAGGACGTCCCGCTGCCCGCGCTGGCCGCCTCCATGATCGTCCCGGACGACATGGACGAGCCCACGGACGACGTCCTCGAAGAGGTCTCCGAGGCGATGATGCGCCTGGACGACCAGTTCCGGCTGCTGGAGCCGATCGGTCTGGTCGTCTACCGGCCCGTCGACGAGGCCCTCATCGAGGAGCTGGACGAGGACGGCGAGACGGTCCTCCCCCGGAGCCCCGGCGCGAACGGCGACGAGCCGCTCACCGACGAGGACGTCTCCCGCTACGGCCTGGTCCGCCTCACCCCGCTCGGCGTCTACGCCGTCCGCGCCCGGATGCTCGACGCGGGCGTGCACGCCCCCGCCGTCGGCGACCTCACCGACAAGGGCGCCGACGTCCTCCTGGACGCGCTGCCCGACTACCCCGAGGCGCTGGCCCAGGCCGAGTCCGAGCTGTGGCTCGCCGCCCGGACGTCCCCGGACGCCGCCCGGGACCTGCTCACCGCCGCCCGCGGGGACGACGAGCGCGCCCCGCGGCGCCGGCTCGCCGCCCAGCAGACCCTGTCGCTGGTCTCGCCGGACGCCGAGGCGGCGCTGCGCGAGGTGCTCGACGACCGGCAGCTCGGCGGCCTGGCCCGGGTCTGGCTCGCCGAACGCGCGCTGCCCGGCATCCCCGAGCCGTCCCAGGAGATGATCTTCTGGCTGACGGTGGACACCATCGCGGCGCAGCTGGACAGCGCCGGCGAGGACGCCGCGGACGAGCTGCGCGACCTGGTGCAGGGCCTGACCGAGCAGCACAGCGGGTTCTTCGACACCGCCTGGCGGGTGGACCACCCGGCCACCGCCGACGTCCTGGAGGCCATGGGCCGGCTGCACCCGGACAAGAAGGCCGCCAAGGAGGCCCGCAAGGCCGCGTTCAAGGCGCGCTCGCGCCAGTCCGGCTGAGCGGACCGGGCGGTTTCGGCCATGCCATGGGGCGTGTCCGGCGGAGCAGGGCAGTGACCTGATCCGCCGGACACGCCCCAACTGCTTCCCGGATGTCGCATCGCGTTCAACTGGAGTTCGACGGCGCACGAGAGCGTGTGCCCGCAGGCACAGGGGAGAAGAAACCGGCCATCCAGGAGATGACAATGCCGCTCACCCGCAGAGACTTCGCCAAGCGTTCCGCCCTCACCGGTGCGGGCGTCGCACTGGCCGGCAGCGTCGGCGTGCTGGCCACCGCGCCCGGAGCCATCGGCGAGGAGGTGCCGGACGGCGCGGCGGACGGCACCGGCTTCGGCTACGGCCCGCTGGTCGCGGACCCGGACGGCATCCTCGCGCTGCCCGCCGGGTTCTCGTACCGGATCATCACCCGGACCGGGGTCACCAAGCTCGACAGCGGCGAGTCCACCCCCTCCAACCACGACGGCACCGGCACCTTCGAGGGCCACCGCGGCACCACCCTCCTGGTCAACAACCACGAGCTGAAGGGCCCGCGCGCCGACTGGCCGCACCCGGTGCCGCTGACCGAAGGGCTGGTCTACGACCCGGCGGCCTCCGGCGGCTGCACCGTCGTCGAGGTCGCCAAGGACGGCAGCCCGGTCGGCGAATGGGTCGGCGTCGCTGGTACGTCCACCAACTGCGCGGGCGGCACCACCCCGTGGGGCACCTGGCTCACCGGCGAGGAGACCGAGGACAAGGCCGGCGAGCACGGCATGACCAAGGACCACGGCTACGTCTTCGAGGTCGACCCCCACGACCGCCGGGCCGGCCGCGACCCCAAGCCCCTCAAGGCGCTGGGCCGTTACGCCCACGAGGCCGTCGTCGTCGACCCCCGGCGCGGCCACCTCTACCTGACCGAGGACGCCTCCGGCCCCAACGGCCTCTTCTACCGCTGGACCCCGCCGCACGGCTTCCGCCACGGCCGCGGTCAGCTGCGCTCGCTCGCCGCCGACGCGGGCGTGCTGGAGGCCTTCAAGTGCTTCGACTCCGGCGGCCGGTTCGTCGACGACCTGTCGCGCGCCACGAAGACCGGCACGGTCTACGGCGTCGACTGGGTCGAGGTGCCCGACCGTGACGCGCGCAGCGTCTCGGTGCGCAAGCAGTTCAAGGACACCGAGGTCACCCGCGCCCGCAAGCTGGAGGGCCTGTGGTGGGCGGACGGCGGCGCCTACGTCGTCTCCTCCTACGCCCGCGACGAGAGCCCCGTCCAGCACGACGGGCAGGTCTGGTTCTACGACCCGCGGCGCCGGACCCTGACCCTCAAGGTGCTGCTGGGCGTCAACCCCGACCCGTCCAGGGACGGCGCGCTCGACGGCCCCGACAACATCACCGTCTCGCCCTACGGCGGGCTGATCATCGCCGAGGACGGCGAGGGCGTCCAGCACCTCTTCGGCGCCACCGACGACGGCCGCACCTACCCGATCGCCCGCAACGAGCTGAACATCGGCACCGCGTCCGAGCCCGAGTTCAGCGAGTTCACCGGGCCGGTGTTCTCCCCGGACGGCCGCACGCTGTTCGCCAACATCCAGGAGCCCGGCCTCATGCTCGCCATCACCGGGCCGTGGAAGCGGCAGCGCCGCCAGCGGTAGGGCACGCCCCGGCCGTCCGTCCGGCGGCGGCTCAGCCGGCCGCCGCCGTCAGGACGTAGTAGTCCAGCAGCCCGGTCTCGTACGCCGTCAGATAGCGGCGCGGCCACTCGTCGTCGCGGAGTTCCGGCTGCTGGGCCATGTAGCGGTCGTAGGACTCCCAGACCCCGTCGCCGATCGACCGGACCCGCACCTCCCGCAGCCCCGCCGCCGACAGGGTCGCGGCGACCTCGTCGACCACGTGCGGAACGTCCAGGCCGTCGGCGAACGGGGGCAGCAGCTCCGGCAGGGCACGGGCGGCCTCCCGGCTGCGGGCGAAGAAGGTGGTCAGCGCCAGCCGGCCGTCCGGGCGCAGCACCCGCGCGGCCTCCCGGGCGAAACCGGGCAGATCACGGAAGTGCTGCGCCGCCTCGACGGAGAACAGACAGTCCACGCAGTCGTCGGGCAGCGGGATGTCCTGGGCCGCGCCCAGGACGAACTCCAGCCGCCCGGCGGTGTCCGCGGACGCGGCGAGCAGGTCCGCGTTGGCCTTCCGGGCGCGGGCGATCTGGTCGGGGTGGGCGTCCAGCCCGATGACCGTGCCCATCCCGGACTCCCGCAGCGCCAGCGCACAGCCCAGCCCGCGTCCGCAGCCGACGTCCAGGGCGGTGCGGCCCCGCGCCCGGCCGAAGGTGCCGAGCACCAGACGGTAGAGGTCCTCCTCGCTGCGCACCCGGTCGGCCTCGGTCAGCCGCCGGTCCGCGGGGCCGGGCAGTCCCGTCCAGTAGCCGAAGTTGATGAAGCCGCCGGCGAAGGCGGCGACGGTGCTGAGGTCGTCGGCGCCGTAGACCCGCGCGACCCGTTCGGGAAGGTCCGGGGGCGCTGGGCCGTCCGGGGGTTCGGCGGGGGCGGCCGGCGGCGGCTGCTGCGTCATCGAACGCTCCTCGTGCGTGCCGTGGGGGACCCGCCGTGACGGGCGCCGCGGAGGCGCCGACCCGGCGGTACGGACGCACCAATTCTCGGCCCTGGAACGCTGCCGCACCATCGTGCAGCGCTCGCGCAGCGGGGAAGGCCGCACGTGGGGTAGAGCCGCCGCGCCCCGGTCCCCTGACGGCGCCGGGGCCGTCAGGGGACCGGGCGTCAGCGGCTCAGAGCGCCTGGCCGGCCGGCTTGATCATGCCGCGGACCGTGCGGGCGTCGACGTACTCGCCCATCGCGGTCATCTCCCACTCGCCGGAGAACTGGCGGATGAGCTTCGCCATCATCACGCCCGTACGGGGCTCCGAGTGGGTGAGGTCGAAGCGGACCAGTTCCTCGCCGCTCCGGTCGTCCAGCAGGCGGCAGTAGGCCTTGGCGACGTCGGAGAACTTCTGGCCGGAGAAGGAGTTCACCACGAAGACCAGGCCCGTCACCTCCGGGGGCAGCCCGCCGAGGTGGACGGTGATCGCCTCGTCGTCGCCGGCGCCCTCGCCGGTGAGGTTGTCACCGGAGTGCTGGATCGCGCCGCCCAGGATCATCAGCTTGCCGAAGAAGCAGTTGTCGACCTTCTTGCGGTCCGGGCCGTAGGCGATGACGGAGGCGTCCAGGTCGATGCTCTTGCTGCGGAAGGCGGGCTCCCAGCCGAGGCCCATCCGGACCGAGCTGAGCAGCGGGCGGCCGCCCTTGACCAGGGAGACGGTCTGGTTCTTCTGGAGGCTGACGCGGCCCTTGTCGAGGTTGATCTTGCCCGGTGCGGCTGCCGGGGCGGCCGCTGCCGGCGCTGCCGGGGCAGGGGCCGCGGCCGGCGGGGCGACCGGGGCCGGGGCGCCGGTCGGCGGTCCCCACTGGCCGGCGGGGGCCGCGGGGGCCGGTGCGGCAGGGGGAGCGGGGGGTGTCTGCGGGGTGGCGGCGGGGGCGGCCGGTTCCTCCACGGAGACGCCGAAGTCGGTGGCGATCCCGGCCAGGCCGTTGGCGTAGCCCTGGCCGACGGCGCGGACCTTCCAGGCGCCGCCGCGGCGGTAGATCTCGACGACCACCAGCGCGGTCTCGGTGCCCAGCTGCGGCGGGGTGAAGGAGGCGAGGACGCTGCCGTCGTCGGCGTTGCGGACCGTGCCGGTCGGTTCGGTGCCGGCGAAGGTCGCGCCGGGGGTGTCCAGGCTCGCGGTGACCACGATCTTCTCGATGCCGTCGGGCACCGCGGCGGTGTCCACCGTGATGGTGTCGCCGCCGCCGGCCGCCGCGGAGTGCGTCACGCCCGGCCCGGCGGGCTGGTTGTAGAACACGAAGTCGTCGTCGGAGCGCACCTTGCCGTCGGAGGCCAGCAGCAGGCCCGAGACGTCCAGCCGCACGGGGGCGGTGACGTCCACCGCCACCCGCACGGCGCTGAGCGGGAGGTTCGAGCCAGGAGTCATAGCGGTCATGCCGGGCTCAACGATCGGCCCGCCTTTGCGGTTCCATTACCCGCGGTCCGGGGGAGGTCCGGCCTGTTCACCGGCGTTCCCGGGAGTTGCCGAAGAGCAGCCGGTAGGCGATCAGCAGGACCAGGGCCCCGGCGATCGAGGAGATCCACATGGCCGGTTCGCCGAAGTCCTTGGGTATCGGGCGGTGCAGGATCTGCGTGGAGAGCCAGCCGCCGATGAAGGACCCCACGATGCCGATCAGGGTCGTGCCGACGATTCCGCCCGGGTCCCGCCCCGGCAGCAGAACCTTGGCGATGACGCCCGCGATCAGCCCGAGTACGAGCCAGCTGACGATGCCCATGATGTGTTCCTCGTTCCTGCACGGAAATTGCGGTACGTAGACGAGGACGCCGGCCGGGCGGCAGGGGTTCCTTGGCTGGTCCTGCCTGGTTTCCCGTCCAGGGGGCCCTGGGCGGCGAGCAGCGGTGACCGCGCCCGGTTCGCCCTCGACGGGCCGTTGGTCGAGGAGCCGCAGCCGGTAGCCGTCGGGTCCCGCTGGCCTGGGGGACGAGCCGCACCAGCTCGGGGACAACTCCGGGAAGCGTCACGTCTGTTGCCCCGGGCCGCCGGGTAGGCCGGACACCGGGGGCCCGCTCACCCCCTACGGGCCGCCCCCTACGGCCCCGCCCCTCCCGCACACCCTTCCCCCTCCCGGCAGCCCCCGCCCCTCACCCCGGCCGCACGAACCCGCACTCGTACGCGGCGATCACCGCCTGGGTCCGGTCCCGTACGCCGAGCTTGGCCAGTACGCCCGCCACATGCGTCTTGACCGTGGCCGGGCCCACCCCGAGCCGGTCCGCGATCTCGGCGTTCGTCATCCCGGCGGTCATCAGCCGCAGCACCGCCCGCTCCCGCTCCGACAGCCGGGCCCGGATCAGCCGCGCCGCGTCGTCCGCGGCCCGCTCCCCGGCGTGCCGCGCGGCCAGTTGCCGCACCGCGGCCGGGAACAGCAGCGAGTCGCTGCGCGCCACCAGCCGCACGGCCTGCACCAGGTCCTCCGCGCCGGACCGTTTGAGCAGGAACCCGCTGGCACCGGCCCGCAGCGCGTCATAGACATAGGCGTCGTTCTCGAAGGTCGTCACCACGATGATGCGCGGCGGCCGGTCCATCCCGGCGAGCACCTGCTCGGTCGCCCGGATTCCGTCGATCTCCGGCATCCGGACGTCCATCAGCACGATGTCCGGGCGCAGTTCCCGGATCAGCGGCACCGCCTCGGCCCCGGTCGCCGCCTCGCCGACGACCTCCATATCGTCCTCGGCGCCCAGGATCGCGCGCAGCGCCGTACGCACCATCCGCTCGTCGTCGGCGAGCACGACGCGCAGCGGACGGGGCCGGTCCCGGTCGCCGCGGACGTCGCCGTTGGCGTGCCGGTCACCGCCGTCGCCGTCGCGGTTGCCGTCGCTGGTCGTGTGGCCGTCGTCTTCGCCGCATGTCACGTGGCCGTCGTCCTGAGTTGTGGTCATGTCCCCGCCCCCTGTCACTCTGCTCTCCCCTGTACTCCCTGGTCCCCCTGGCCCCTGCCCCCGCCCTCCGGTCGCCCCGCAGACGTCCCCCGCGCCCCTACGGCCGTACCTCGCCGCGCCCACCGCGCTCCCTCCCCGCCAGTGGCAGCCGGGCCGTCAGCCGCCATACGCCGCCGTGTGCCCCGGCCGCCGCCTCGCCGCCCAGCAGCCGGGCCCGTTCGGCGATTCCCAGCAGGCCGCGGCCCCCGCCCGTGCGGGGTGCCGGGACCGACGAGCCGGGCGCCGGGCCGGCCACCGGACCGCTCACCGGGTTCTCCATCCGCAGGGTCAACTCCCGCTCGGTGCGGTGCAGGGACAGCTCCACCGGCACCGGCCCGGCGTGCCGCAGCGCGTTGCTCAGGCCCTCCTGCACGATCCGGTACGCCTCCCGCGAGACCACCGGCGGCAGTCCCGTGCACCGCCCCTGTGTGGTCGTCTCGACCCGGACGCCCGCCGTGCGGGTCCGTTCGAGCAGCGCCTCCAGCCCGTCCAGGGTGGGCGCGGGGGCCGTCGGGTCGCTGCCGTCCTCCTCGCGCAACAGGCCCAGTACGGTGTCCAGTTCGGCGACCGCGTCACGGGTGGTGTCCTCGATGGCGGCCAGTGCCTGCCGGGCGAACTCCGGGTCCGTGTCGAGGACCCGGCGGGCCGCGCTCGCCTGCAGGGTGACCGCGCTCAGCGCGTGGCCCACCGAGTCGTGCAGCTCGCGGGCCAGCCGGTTGCGGGTGGCCAGATCGGCGGCCCGGCGCTCGGCGGCGGCCAGCCGGTCGGCGGGCGTGGGCCCCAGCAGGACCGGCGCCAGGCGGGCCATGAGCTGCCCGGCTCCCCAGGTCGTGCCCGCCAGCAGAGCCAGCAGCGCCAGCCCGGTGAGCGGGCCGAGCGCGCCGGGGAAGGTCTCCTGCCATCCCGGGAAGCCGCGCTGGAGCCCGGTCGAGAACGGCAGCGCCAGCAGACCCACCGCGGCCGGCGGCGCGGCCAGCGACATCCCGCTGACGATCCCGCCGGCCGCGTTGTGCGCCAGGTACCACAGCGCGGTACGCCGCCGGGCGGTCCACGAGTACCCCGGCTCGTCGGCCAGCAGCTCTCGCGGCACACCGCAGAACGTCCGTACGGCGCCGGCCGCCATGCTTCGCGCCGGGGCGAAGACCAGCCCGGCCCCCCAGGCCGGCGGCAGCGCGAGGCCGAACGCGAGGAACTGGGTGGCGACATCGCGGTAGGGGTCGGTGCCGTCCCTGACCAGCGACAGGACGACCGACGCCACCAGGAAGTACGGCGTCAGGATCGCGCCGCCGATCACCAGATGGACCCAGCGCAGGGCGTGCCGCCGCAGTCCGGTCAGTCGCACCGCGCGGCCCCGGACCCGTCCTGACGCTCCGTCTGGCGCTCCGTCCGGCGCACCGCCTGACGCTCCGCGGCGAGGCGGGGCCCGGCGCAGGCCACCACTGCCCCGGTGCTCATCTGCCCGGAGTAGGCAGGCAGATCACCGGAGGCGGCGACGGTCCCCTGGTGGGCGCCCTGCACGCCCCGTCGCGGAGCGGTGGGTGAGTGAGGTGCGTCAGATGAGTGAGGCGAGTCAGGTGCGTCAGATGAGTGACGTGCGCGGTGGTGGTGCCGGCCGGCCCGAACGGTCATGGCGGCCAGTCTTCCGGACCCGCCGCCCGCGCGCCTCGGCCCGGATGACGATCCGCCTCCGCCGCACGGGGGAGGAGCTGGGGCTCAGCCGGTTCCGCGGGGCCGTCTCACAGCCGTCGGGTGGCCAGCGCCAGCCGGTCGCGGGCGTCGGTCAGGGCGTCCTTGATCAGCTGCTCGTGTTCCGGAGTCAGCCGGGCCACCGGCACCGAGCAGCTGATGGCGTCCCGCGCCGGGGTGCGGTAGGGGATCGCGACGCCGAAGCAGCGCAGGCCCAGCGTGTTCTCCTCGCGGTCGACCGCACAGCCCTGTTCGCGCACCGTGTGCAGTTCCTCGATCAGCTGCTCGCGGTCGGTGAGGGTGTGCTCGGTCAGCCGGGGGAGGGCCGGCGGCAGCATCGCCCGGACCTGCTCGTCGGTGTAGGTGGCGAGCAGCGCCTTGCCCAGCGAGGTGGCGTGCGCGGGCAGCCGCCGGCCGACGCGGGCGGAAGGGCGCAGATGGTGCTGGGACTGACGGGTCGTGAGATGCACGACATGGGTGCCGTCGAGCCGGGCGAGGTGGATGGTCTCGGTGGTGTCGTCGGCGAGCCGGTCCAGCGTCGGCCGGGCCGCGGCCACCACCTCGTCGCCGTCGATGTACGAGGTTCCGACCAGCAGGGCGCGTACGCCGATGCCGTAGCGGGTGCCGGTCGCGTCGGTCTCGACCCAGCCCAGGTCGACGAGGGTGCGCAGCAGCATGTAGAGGCTGGACTTCGGGTAGCCGATCGCGTCCTGGACGGAGGCCAGACTGTGCATACCGGGACGACCCGCGAAGTATTCGAGCAACTCCACCGTCCGTACGGCGGATTTGACCTGCGATCCCCCGGTATCGGCAGCTGACATCGCCCTTGACCCCCCTGTTCGGCCCGCCATAGAGTCCCAGTTGTTCACCATCTGGGACAGCGTTCAGCATATCGAACGTGATCCGGTGGGCGGCATGGCGCGGAACGACTCGGCAGCATCGCCCGGGAGGAATGCACGGTGGCAGCGACAGCGGCAGCACCAGTCTGGAGTGTCGACCCCCGCACCGGGAAGCCACGGGAACAGGTCGCGGTGGAGGCCACCGCCGACGAGGTGGACACCGCGGTCCGCACCGCACACGCCGCCCGTGGCGCGCTGGCCGACCGCACCGTACGCGCCGCCCTGCTGCGCCGCTCCGCCGAGCTGCTCGACGAGGCGGGCGAGGCGGTCATCGAGGCCGCCGACGCCGAAACCGCGCTCGGCCCCGGCCGGCTCACCGGCGAACTCGCCCGCACCACCTACCAGTTGCGGGCCTTCGCGGACCTGGTCGAGGAGGGCGCGTTCCTCGACGTCCTGATCGACCACGCCGACGCCGGCCTCACCCCGCCCCGCCCCGACCTGCGCCGCTACAAGGTCCCGCTGGGCCCGGTCGCGGTCTACGCCGCCAGCAACTTCCCGCTCGCGTTCTCGGTCCCGGGCGGCGACACCGCCAGCGCTCTCGCGGCCGGCTGCCCGGTCGTCGTCAAGGCGCACCCGGACCACCCGGCCACCTCCGAGCTGTGCGCCGCGCTGCTGCACCGCGCCGCCCGGGAGACCGGCCTGCCGGAGGGCGTGGTCGGCCTGGTGCACGGCTTCCAGGCCGGTATCGACCTGGTGCGCCATCCGCTGATCGGCGCGGCCGGCTTCACCGGCTCGGTGCGCGGCGGCCGCGCCCTGTACGACGCGGCCGCGTCCCGCCCGCACCCGATCCCCTTCCACGGCGAGCTGGGCAGCCTCAACCCCGTCGTGATCACCGAGGACGCGGCCGCGGAGCGCGCCGAGCAGATCGGTGCCGGGCTGGCCGGGGCGATGACCCTCGGCGTCGGCCAGTTCTGTGTGAAGCCCGGCCTGGTGCTGGCGCCCGCCGGCGCGACCGGCGACCGGCTGCTGAAGGCGCTGACCGACGCGGTCAGCGACACCGAGGCCGGGGTGCTGCTCGACCACCGGATGCGGCAGGCCTTCCTCGACGGGGTCCGCACCCGCGCCGCGCTCCCCGGGGTCGAGGCGCCGGTGACCCCCGGCGCGGGCGGCGAGCACACCGTCAGCGCCGGCTTCCTCGCCGTCCCCGCCGCCCACCTGGCCGCCGAGGGGCCGCACGACCTCCTCCTGGAGGAGTGCTTCGGCCCGGTCACCGTCGTCGCCCGCTACACCGACGAGGCCGAGGCCGGCGCCGTCCTCGCCCGGCTCCCCGGCAACCTCTCCGCGACCCTGCACCTCGGCGCAGCGGAGAGCGCGGGCACCGATGACGCGGGCCGTGGCGCCCGGCTGCTGGCCGAGGTCACCCCGCTGGCCGGCCGGGTGGTCGTCAACGGCTGGCCGACCGGGGTCGCGGTCGCCCCCGCCCAGCACCACGGCGGCCCCTACCCGGCCACCACCTCCACCTCCACCTCCGTCGGCGGCACCGCCGTCGAACGCTGGCTGCGCCCGGTGGCCTACCAGGACACCCCGCCGGCGCTGCTGCCGCCCGAGCTGCGCGAGGACAACCCGCTCGGCCTGCCGCGCCGGGTCGACGGCCGCGCCGAGGGCGCGTAGCGGCCGTGCGCCCCGCCGCCGCCGACGCCCTCCGGGTCCGCGCCGCGACGGCCGCCGACCTGGCCGCGATCGCCGCCCTGCACACCGGCGCCCGTGCCGCGTACCACCGGGCCCGCTTCCCGGGCGCCCCCTTCGACGTCCCCGCCGAGCGGGCCCGGTGGCACGACGCCTGGTCCCGCGACCTGGACCGGGGCGACACCCCCGCGCTCTGCGCCGCCCGACGCGGCACCGTGGTCGGCGCGGCCTCCTACCGCCACCGCGCCGGCCACCGGACGGCCGTCACCCTCCACCAGCTCCATGTCGACCCCGGCCACTGGGGCACCGGCGTCGGCCTGGCCCTGCACCACGCCTGCTTACGGGCCTGGCACGCGGCCGGTGTCTCCCGGGCCGCCCTCGACGTCCTCTGGCACAACCACCGCGCCCGCGCCTTCTACACCCGCCTCGGCTGGCGCCCCGACCCGGACCGCCGCCCCGCCCCGGACGCCACGCACCTCAGCCTGACGCTGGACCTGGTGACGGCGCAGGCGCCGCCGGCTCCCGACGGGCGATGAGCTGGAGCCGCTCGGCCGTCCGCCCGTCCAGCGTGGCCACCGCCCCCGCCCGCTCCTTCACCACCGCGAAGCCCGCCTCCCGCACCAGCCCCCGCAGCCGCTCCGGCGGATGGTGCCGGAACACCCCGCCGTCCGGCGTCTCGAACACCCCGTACGTCCCGTACCGTTCCGCGAACCGCGCGTACCGCTCCCGGTTGAGCGCGTCGCCCTGCAACGGCACATCGCTCAGATACAGCACCCCGCCGGGCCGCACCAGCCGCCCCAGCTCCCCGGCGATCGCCCTCTGGTCGGCGTCCCCCGGCACACACGTCAGCACCGCGAACAGCAGCGCCGCGTCGAACGACCCGTCCTCGAACGGCAGCGGAAAGCCGGGGCAGTGCAGCAGCTCCAGCTCCGGATGCTCCCGCCGCCCCCGCGCGACCAGCGCCGCCGAGACATCCACGCCGCACACCGCCCGGTACCCGGTCCCGGCCAGCTCGGCGGTCAGCCGCCCGTAGCCGCATCCGTAGTCCAGCACCCGCGCGCTCCGCGGCACATACGCGTCCAGCAGCGCCGGATCGAGCGGATGCGTGAAGGTCTTGCCGGCCCCGGTCGTCTCCCAGAAGCCGAGAAATCCCTGTGACGAGGTCATGCGGGGACGGTACCCACCGGGCCGCCGGCCACCCGCCGAGCACGTCGAAGCCCTCACCGGACCCGGCCCACCCGCCGCGGCCCCGTGTCCCGCCCGGGAATACCGTCCCGCCCGCCGAGGTTGCACCGGCACACATCCACCCGAGGAAAGTCAGCTCATGCGCGTCGAGATCTGGTCCGATATCGCCTGCCCCTGGTGCTACATCGGCAAGGCCCGGTTCGAGGCGGGGCTGGCCGGGTTCGCGGGGCGGGCCGAGGTGGAGGTGGTGCACCGGTCCTTCGAGCTGGACCCGGACGCGCCGCCCGCCGCCGGCGTGCCGGTGATCGACATGCTCGCCACCAAGTACGGCGTGAGCCGGGAGCGGGCCGAGGCGATGGAGGCGCGGGTCGCCGGGGCGGCGGCGGGGGAGGGGCTGGACTACCGGTCCGACCGCATCCACGGGAACACCTTCGACCTGCACCGGCTGCTGCACCTGGGCCGCGCGCACGGCGTCCAGGACGCGCTGCTGGATGCCCTCTACCGGGCCAACTTCGCCGAGGCGAGGCCGCTGGGCGACCCCGCCGTGCTGCAGGAGATCGCCGTCGGCGCGGGGCTGCCGGCCGGGGAGACCGCGCGGGTGCTGGCCGATCCCGGGGCGTACGCGCGGGAGGTACGGGCCGAGGAGCGCGAGGCAGCGGAGCTGGGGGCCACGGGTGTGCCGTTCTTCGTCATCGACCGGCGGTACGGCATCTCCGGCGGGCAGCCCGCCGAGGTCTTCCGGGAGGCCCTGGAGCGTGCGTACGCCGACGGCGGCGGGCCGCCGCAGCCCGCCGGTGACGCGGCCGGTGCGGCCCCGGTGTGCGGGGACGACGGGTGCGCCGTACCCGGGAACCGATCCGGGGTCTGACCGGCCGCACCCGGTGTGACCTGCGGAGATAAGGGACTGTTGCGGAGCGGCCAAGCAAATTCGCAATGGACGGGACGGCAAGGGCCGAGCAGAGTGGGGGCATGCATCGACGTGAGCCACTCGGTGGGGCCGAATTCGCGGCCGAGACGACCTATCTGAACTCCGCTGCCAGCGGGCTGCTGCCGCGGCGCAGCGCCGACGCCGTACGCGCGGCCCTGGAGGAGTCCGCCTCCTACGGCACCATGGGCCGCGACTACTTCGCCGCCGCCACGGCCTCCCGTGCCGCCTTCGCCCGGCTGTTCGGCGTACCCGCCGAGCGGGTCGCCCTCGGCAGCTCGGTCGCGGTGCACTCCGCGTTCGTCGCCGCCTCGCTCCCGGAGGGTGCCGAAGTACTGGTGCCCGAGGGCGACTTCAGCTCGCTGGTCAATCCGCTCGCGGTGCACCCGGGCGTCAGGCTGCGCACCGTGCCGCTGGAGGCGCTCGCCGACGAGGTGCGTCCCGGGACCGCGCTGGTCGCCTTCAGCGCCGTGCAGTCGCTGGACGGCCGGATCGCCGACATGGCCGCGGTCCGCGACGCCGCGAAGGCCCATGGGGCGCGTACCTACCTCGACATCACCCAGGCCGCCGGCTGGCTGCCGCTGCGGGTCGCCGACTTCGACTTCGTGACCGCGGGGGCCTACAAGTGGCTGCTGTGCCCGCGCGGGGTGACCTTCCTGGCGATCGGCCAGGACCTGGGGCGGGACGGACAGTGGCCGAACGCCCGGCACGCGGGCTGGGTCGCGGGGGAGGACGTCGGCGCGTCCAACTACGGGCCGATCCTGCCGGCGACCACCGCACGGCGCTACGACGAACCGCACGCCCACTACCCCTACATCGGCGCCGAGCAGTCCCTCGGCCTCCTGGCGGAGCTGGGTGTGGAGACCATCCACGCGCACAACACCGCGCTCGCCGACCACTACCGCGCGGGGCTGGCCGAGCGCGGTCTGCTGCCCCGGCCCGCGCCCGGTTCGGCGATCGTCTCCACCCCGGGGATCGCGGACGCCGAGCACCGGCTGGCCGAGGCGGGGGTGCGGGTCTCGGTGCGCGGCGGGCTGCTCCGTACGGCCTTCCATCTCTACAACTCGACGGATGACGTGGACCGGCTGCTGTCCCTGCTGGGGTAGCGGGTGTGCGAAGCGGGCCCGGCAGGGCGGGGTACGGGGCCGCCTGATCGAGGCCAACCTGCGTTTGGTGGTCTCCGTCGCCAAGCGGTACGTCGGCCGCGGGCTGACC